>JBBSSE010000254.1:0-5012 GCA_038242375.1 Chitinophagales bacterium | reverse complement strand
TTACGCCTGCGCCGTCGGTCCACCGAAATTCAACGGTAATTCAACCGCTTCTATATCCTGGATAGTTCCGTTTACAGCTTCGAATTTTTTGACGTTTTCGATCATAGCTTTCATGAAGCGTTTGGCATGGGTAGGTGTGAGGATGATGCGGCTTTTTACTTTGCTCTTGGGAGTTCCCGGCATTACATTTACAAAATCTACCACAAACTCAGCATGGCTATGGGTTATAATGGCCAGGTTGGCATAACTTCCTTCTGAAACTTCTTCAGAAATTTCGATATTCAATTGATTTGGTTGTTGGTTCTGATCGGCCATGTCTTTTTTTTGTAAAGGTAGTCATTGAAGCCTGAAAGAATAAATCAGCACCTTGGGAATCCTGAATATTCATATTGTAAGATCGTTATAGGATTTTTATACCGGAAGAAGTTTAGGTGGGATTGATAAATAAATAACGGTTATTGCACATCTTTAAAAATGCTCGCTTCGGTAAGTTTTATATCCTTATTAGGCATATTATTCTAAAAGACTGGTATACTGAACGACCTATTCTACCGTCAAAGAAAACGTAAACATCTTCGAATTGATCTTATCAATAACATTCGAGTATTTTAAATCCGCATCACGACTGTGAAGATTTACCAGTCCGCTGCTTAATTTTATTTCAGGAGATAATACAAAAAAGGGGAAATAAATATGGAATCCGATTCCAACCTCCGCACTTAGGTCTGAACGCTTTAATTTTATCAGGTCCTCTGCTTTTTCTGCATTGGCATTACTTGCGAGGTCATAATCAAACTTAGCCCCTGCTATCGTGTACACTTTAAAATTATTTATCCGGTCACTGCTAAACTTTACATGCACAGGAAAACTTAAGGTGATGGACTGGACTTTTTTAGTAGTCAATGTATCAACAGTATATTTTTCCCTGTAAAGGAAAGCCTTTTCCGAAAAAGTTAAATCCACGGGGTGCAGGCGCAAATCAAAATGATTACTCATGCGTAAATTAACCAGCCAGGCCAGGTTTACGCCGGAACTATTAATACTTTCCACACCCATAATGGAATCGTACTTTAAAAATCGAGGATCATGTGTAAAAGAAAAGTGGGAGGAGTTGTATCCTATATTAATACCAAAATGATACGGTTTATCATCGTGATTTTCCTGATTTACAGAATGACGCAACTGCGCCATGGAGGCGGAGGTACAAAACAATAAAAAAATCAAAACTATTTTTCGGCGCAATAAATGGTGCATATTCCAAGAGTCAATGTTTTGTAAAAAGCGTTTCTATAGTCTGATTGGTTTAAAATGTTAGTGAAATTTTGTCTTTCAGGAAATTGAAAAACGGAATCGTTTAAATATTTATAAGCATCATTATTTTTTGCAAAAATCTTCCCAATTGTCGGAGTAATGAATTTCATATAGAAACCGTACAACTGTTTTATAACCGGCATGTGTGGGCGGGTAAATTCTAAAACGACTAATTTACCGCCGGGTTTTAATACTCTTCTGATTTCTGATAAACCTTTTTCCAGATTTTCAAAATTCCTTACACCAAAGGCTACAGTCACAGCATCAAACGAATTATCCGGAAATAAAATTGCCTCACTATCGCCTTGTAATAATTCAATCTTATTTTCAAGACCGGCTTTTATTATTTTTTTTCTTCCATATTCAAGCATTCCCTCACTGATATCGATCCCGGTAATTTTTTCAGGCTTAAGTATTTTATGACTGATTATAGCAAAATCACCTGTACCAGTTGCTACATCCAGAATTGTCTTAGGCTGAAGCGTTTTTAATTGACTGATGGCTTTTTTTCTCCACCAAATATCGATGCCGCCGCTTAAAAAACGATTAAGGAAATCGTACCTAAAGGCGATCTGATCAAACATATGCTCAACCTGCTTCTTCTTCCCTTCTTTTTCATTCTTAAAAGGTACAATCGTATCGTGTGGGTAGGAATTCATTTAATCAAAGATAGTTTGTTGATTTTTAGACTGGTTCAATTTTTATTTTTTTCACTTTTTATTTTGGTTTCTTTCAAAGTAGGGTGATTCCTTGTTTGAATTGAACGTTTTTCTACGTCGGTTATTTGGCAGAAAGGTTTAGTTGCCAAAGTAGGATCGTCTTTATTACTTCTTCTTTTTTACTTCATATTACCAATATCATGGCATGATACATGCTTTTGCACCATGCGTTGTAAAAAGATTAGGTGCTTTTATTTTAATAAAAACATCTTTAGAATTCATTCTAAACAGCGATATTGTAAAAAGGTTGCTATATTTTTTAAAGAGAGTTTTATTTAATTTTATATTAAATAGATTTGCCTATAATGTTTATTATGGAATCTAGAAGAATAATTTTGTTCGTTTGTATTATTATAAGTGCTTTTGGTGTGAATGCGCAGGATAATTTTTTTGTTTATTTACAAACAGAAAATAATAAGCCTTTCTATGCCCGGATCGATAAAAAGGTTATAAGCTCTACAACTTCGGGCTACCTGATACTTCCAAAATTAAAAGAAGGGAAATATGATATTACAATCGGTTTTCCTAAAGATGAATTCGAAGAAAGTTTTTCTATTAATGTAGATAATAAGAGTGAAGGATATTTAATTAAAAATTTAGGAGAAAAAGGCTGGTCATTGTTTAATCTGCAAACGCTTGCCTTACTAAATCCCAATACAACTACAAATACTACAACTACTGTCGCAGCCGACACAGGTGTTAAAGAAGATCCATTCTCTCGGATGCTTGCAAGTGTTTTAAAGGATTCCTCTTTATTAAAAAAGAATACTCCGGTAGAATTGCCCCCGGTACAATCAGCGGTTGTAGAAGAGAGCAAAGTTGAGAGAGCACAAAGTGAAGAAAAAATGGTTGCAGTAGTCCCGGAGAAACAAACATCTAATGAGCGCGTTCATGTAGAAACTAAAAATGAAAATTCACTAAGCGAAAAAACCGAAGCAAAATCAGAGGTTTCATACAATCCGGAAGTAAAAGTAGAATCTTCACCTGTAAAAATATTAGGTGTTCGTGGTAGGGAAGGAAGTGAAATGATTTATGTGGACAAGGGTAAAAACTCTTCAGACACGATCCGCGTTTTTATTCCGAAAGAGTCGTCGTCCGGAGATTCTGATAAAGTAAGCCGGGAAGTTGCAAAGGTTATTGTTGCCAAGGAGCCTGATTTTACAATAACTCCAACGGTGATTACGCCTGTAAAAGAAGAGAATACAGAAACTGCCTCTCCAGTAAAAGAGGAAATAAAACAAAAACCAGTGGTAATATATGAGGAGGAAGTTAAAAAGCCTGCCAGCCAGGTTTATATAATCAAAGATGATTCTATCCCGAAAGAAAAGGACAATGGGAAAGAGTCCTCGCTGATTCTTCTGCCTACAGCATCAACTAAAACAACAAATTCTGACTGTAAGGACCTGGCTAAAAATAGTGATTTTTTGAAAATACGTAAAAGAATGGCCGCTGAAAAGGGCAATGATGCAATGGTGCTTGCCGCAAAGAGATTCTTCAAAACCAAATGCTTTAGCACGGAGCAAATACGAAATCTTTCTTTTTTATTTTTAAATGATGAAGGAAGGTATATGTTTTTCGATGCCGCCTATCCGTACACGTCTGACACAGAAAGATACTCCACATTGGTTTCTCAACTGTCGGATGAGTATTACATTAACAGGTTTCATGCATTGATTCAAAAATAATAACAGAGCCTGCTATGCCCCGATATTTTATTGAAGTAAGTTACAGAGGAACTCATTTTTCCGGATTCCAGGTACAGAACAATGCCGTTACCATTCAATCGGAAATAGAAAAAGCTCTCCATGTATTATTCAAAGAAGATTTTTCGCTTACCGGATCCTCCCGTACCGATACAGGTGTTCATGCTTTGCAGAATTATTTTCATTTCGATACAGATATTACTACAATAGACAGGGAACGTAAAGTGTATAATTTAAATGCCCTTTTACCGGCAGATATTGTGGTGAAGCGCATTTTTAAAGTAGCAGATACAGCCCATTCGAGGTTTGATGCCATAAGGAGAGAGTATCTGTATCATATATATAGTATGAAAGATCCCTTTTTAAATGACCGGGCTTTCTATTATCCCTATACATTAAATGTAGAGGAATTAAATGAGGTCGCAGCTGTATTAAAGCGTCATAAAGATTTCACTTCCTTTTCAAAACGTAATACCCAGGTCAATAATTTTATCTGTACGCTAAGTGTCAGTGAATGGATTCAGCGGGATAATATGCTGATATACCATGTGGCCGGCAATCGATTCTTGCGCGGAATGGTCAAAGGATTAGTAGGAACGATGCTATTAGTAGGTACAGGAAAGATAACCATAGAGCAATTTGAGCAGATTATTCAAAACCGTGATTGTACAAAGGCGAATTTCTCTGTTCCGCCACATGGATTATTCCTGGAGAAAGTTGTCTATTAAGAACTTAATAATCCATTAGTTGCCTCTTATAAATCAGCCGTATTTACGAATCGCGATAAAAAAGATATTTGCATGAATGACTTACTGCGTGTAGGTTTTAAAAATAAAAATCCTTTTTTTTGAAATAAATTAGGAAAGAGAAATAAAGTCTTCTTATCTTTGCAATCCGCTCGAAAAAAAAGAGCATAGTTCTTTAAGAAAAACGAAACCAAAGGAATGATTCTCAACCTTCTAAAAAAGAAATTTGAAAGTTTTTCTAAATAAATTTGGTCAGTAAAAAAAAGGGTTTTACTTTTGCGGCCCACTCTGAAAAAAAGGAGTGTAGTTCTTAAAAAAAATGGTCTTCGAAATGCGTTTTAGAAACGGTTTTAAAAAAGTTTTTAAAAATAAATTTGGCAGATAAAAATAATGGTTTTACTTTTGCACCCCGTTAGAAAAAACGGTGGTCAAAAAAAAAGGCCGAAAGTTCTTTGAAAGTTTGGAAGTAACAGCAAGAAAATTCTTTAAATAGAATAAATCTACAAGGTAAAGTTTTAGCGTAACAAATTAGA
>JBBSSE010000253.1:0-5014 GCA_038242375.1 Chitinophagales bacterium | reverse complement strand
TTTTTTATGATATAAATACTTTGAAATTAAATTTTTAAAAGAATTTTTTCCTTCATTACATTTTTTGATAGTTGCCTTTATCTGCAGTTTACCAGGAATAATCAAAGATTTTGAAGGGTTAAAACTTACATGGCTGGATAGGGCCAGCACTTTCCGCCCTAAATGCATTTGAGAGGACAGATATATGTAAAGGAACCTTTTCATAAATAAAAAATTGCGTTATTCCTTATATCTGTTAAAAGAAAATGGTCATCATTTCTTTTCGAGATCGCTTTTCCTGGTGTTTGCAAATATGTCAATAGGGTTTTTGTTCTCATAAACGAAGCACTAATTCAATAATAAAATACGATAGCACAATCAATTTTTTCGCCATTCCTCATGCTCCACGAACAAAAATTATAGAATATATCGGAATAGTCTTTGCTTACCTTTATTATAAAAAATATAAAAATGAAAGCATTTATAGGAACAGGATTATTAGGCTTTAGTTTTGTAAGAGCCATGATCCAAAAAGGCCAACAAGTACAGGTGTGGAACCGCACTTTTTCAAAAGCAAAAGAACTGGAACAATATGGTGCCAAAGCATTTAATAATATTGAAGATGCAGTGCGTGGTGCCGATGTTGTGCACGTCGCGTTGAAAGACGACGCCACAGTGGATGAAGCATTAGCAAAGGCAGAAGCTGGACTTACGCGGGGAGCCATCATTGCCGACCACACCACCACCTCTGTAGAAGGAGCCAAAAAAAGAACGGAAGAGTGGAAAAAGAAAGGCTTTTTCTACCAACACGCTCCGGTTTTTATGGGGCCAAAAAATGCACTGGAAAGTACAGGTTATATGTTGGTTTCAGGCGACCAGGACGTGATACAGAAAATAGAATCCCAACTCTCCGCCATGACAGGAAAACTGGTGAACTTTGGTGAAGAAGTGGGAAAAGCTGCCGCTATGAAGTTAACAGGGAATCTTTTTCTCGTGGGTTTTAACGGAGCGATTGCCGACACTCTTGCATTTTCAAATGCGATGGGTATTTCTACCAATGACCTTACACAATTATTTACACAATGGAATCCCGGCGGATCATTCATTCCAAGATTACAACGTATGACCGGCAACGATTTCAGCGATCCTTCCTGGAGACTTGAAATGGCAAGAAAAGATACAGGCTTGTTCCTGAAGGAAGCAGCCGAAAAGAAAATTAAACTTCATGTAATTCCCGGTGTCGCGGCTTTAATGGATGAATGGATTGAAAAAGGACATGGCAAAGAAGACTGGGCAATTTTTGGGAAGTTGGATTAGATGAGTGTATTCTTAAGAATTTCATTCGGTGCCGGTGAAGTTTTAGCAGAGGTGACACCTTTTCGAAAGGTGTCACCTCCAGGAACAACAGTTAATAAAAATCTCCTTATTTATTTGTCTGCCTACGGTAGATTGAATTATTACTATCATCAAAACTGATTATCTTTAACTTACATAACATTTAAGAAATTGGAAAGAAAAGTCATAAATATTGATCCGGAAATTTTAGGCGGGACTCCTGTCTTTTACGGCACACGCGTACCTATTAAAAATCTCTTTGACTATTTAGAAACAGGAGAATCCATTGAAACTTTCCTTGATGACTTTGACGGAGTAAAAAAAGAACAAGTAATAAAGGTTTTGGAAATATCACAAAAACTAATAGAAACAGCAACAGGAATTTTAAATGATCCCGAATGCTTTCGGGATGCTCGATGAATGCGTAACCAAGAGATTAAAACCTCATTTGCAGGAGTTCGAAGTTTTTACGGTGTCTGAAATGAAGTGGAATGGTATTAAAAATGGCAAACTGATGTCATTGTGTATTGAAAATGATTTCGAGCTGGTTTTAACGATAGATAAAAACTTAATGTTCCAACAGAATGTTGACAAACACAATATAACAATTGCTGTATTAAACTCTTTAACAAGCAAGATTGAAGAACTTGTTTTGTTCATACCATCTTTTAAATTTCAAATTAAAAATCTTGAAAAACACAAAGCCTACATTATAGAAAAATAAGACTGCTAGGTTCTGAATACTTTACTATTGCCAATAATATAATGAAACGAGATAATAATTGAACCGAAAAACTTCTTTGTCCAAACCTTTTCTCAAAATAAATACCTGTTTAATTCCTCTACTTCCCCCAACGGCATTATTTCTATATTCGGTTCTGAATTAAATAATAATAAGGAAGTAGTTTTTAAAATCCGCTTTTCAAAGCACTATCCTAAATTTGCGAACACTCTCATGCAGGTAGCGCAATAATTATTTTAAAACAGATAACACAATGCCGGTAAAAAATATATGGTTCACAATTATTCTTCTGGCTTTTGGTATTGCAGGAAAGTCCCAATCTGCCTGGTACAATCATTACAAGGTATATGATACTAAAAACCAAAAAACCATAACCCTTTCCGATCTCGTACAATCAGTGAAAGATGTGGATGTGCTTTTCTTTGGCGAAGAGCATAATGACAGCATAGGACATCGGGTACAGGATAGTCTCTACCGTTCAATGCTTCAGAAATATCCAACAGTTACGTTGAGCATGGAAATGTTTGAAAGAGATTGTCAGCAGGTTCTGAATGAATATCTGCTTGGTTTTATTCCGGATGAAATGCTGGTAAAAGAAGGGAGAGCCTGGAACAATTACAAAGATTACAGACCGATGGTGAACGCAGCCAAATTATCGAACCAGTAAATCATTGCAGCCAATGCTCCCAGGCGTTACGTAAATATGATCAGCAAAAAAGGTTTAGGAAGTTTGGACGCTTTACCAAAAAGCTCTAAATCAAACTTCGCAAAACTACCTCTTGATACAGTTAATGGTCCCTATCTTAAAAAATTCGGCGACTTGACGGGCGGTATGCACGCTGAAAGCAATAACATTTATTATGCCCAAACCATGTGGGACGCTACTATGGCCGAAAGCATTTATACCTATTGGAAGAAACACAAACACAATAAAGTTTTGCATCTGAACGGAAGGTTTCATACCGACAACCGCTTAGGTACATACACCCAACTAACCCGCAAGAACAAACGATTAAGCATCCAAAATATAAGTTGCTTTGCTGCCGAAGATTTTAATGATCCTGATTGGAGTCAATATGAATTTGCTCGGTGATTATATTATTATTACAGATCCGGAAGTAGCGAAAAGTTTTTAATAAACCATCAGCCTGCATTGATGGAGAATTTTATTTTAAGTATTCTAATCTTTATATCTATTCTTTTGAATGGCTTTAATAATGTCTTCTTCACTGGCATTCGTAAAGTCAGCGTCTTTCGTTAAATTTTCCCATGCACTGATCAATTCATTCGAAAAAAATTTCAGATATAATAATTTAAGCTCTTCTTCATTCTTATTTCTAAGTTTATCAACTATTTGAGCAAAAGTAGAAATGGACGGTTGTTCTGCGATTTCCATATTTATTATTTTTCTGTTTACAATTTACAATATTTTAGGCAATTCTTCTGGTCAGAACTTTAAAACCATCCACTAAAAATCTTCTCTCCTACGAAATTGCCCCTGCCAAACTCTCTACATTTTCACTAATCACTACGCGTACAGCTTTTTTACCCTTATTCAAAAACTTCACTTTAAAGCGGGCAATCTTATATTTCAGATCACCAAATGTGTGCAGTAAAATAAAGGTCAGCAATCCGATACCCGCGATAATCAAATAACCTAACAGAGTTTTATTGGCAGCAAGAATAGCGCTCAATTGCATGGAGCCATAATCACCCAAACCCGGATTATTGCTCATTAATCCACTATCAAAATAAACGGCCAGATTATTAACGCTTTGCCATTGTAATTTATAATGTAACCATGTAATGATCGAACCGAAAAATGCGGTTACAAAAAAGGTTCTGAATACCAGGATCACACCTATGGAAGTCATAATTTGTGCTGGTGGTAAATTGCCCATAGCATAAATCCAAAGGGATATAAATAAAGTACACATGGCATATCCACTCAATACTTGTGGCAAAAAGAAACTTTCAATATTCAATCCCGGCACCATCATAAAGTACAATACGACCATGCCCAAGACATAGGCGGCAAAACCGGAAAAAATCAGCATCTTCAGCGGCATCTTATTTTTGGTCCAATGAAAAGCAACAAAACCAGCTATCACGATTCCGGGAATAGTCATTAATCCTAATGAAGAATTAGTCATCCAGTTATAACCTAAGATAGCATTGGTAAAAACAGATTGTATATAACCCGCTGCCATGAACATTCCCAAACCGGCAAGCAACAACATGCTCACTTTTATTCCGCTACTTTTGAAAAAACCGAAGGTAAGGTAAGGGCGTTTCCGACCCTGCTGACGCAAGATCAACAACACAAGCAACATAACCGAACCAATCAATGTATAAGTAATATTTGAGGAAAGAAACCATGCCTGTTGTTTTCCGAAAGCCATCACGTAAGCCATACCCATTAAGGAACCGATGAACATCATGATGCTCAACCAATCTATTTGATATAAAGGCATCTTCCTGGAAAAACGTTGATTGTGCATGATCACTACACACACTAAAGCTAAAACCAATAAAATAGCAGACGTGTACATGTGCACCAATTGCCAGCCAAGACCTAAAGCAGCAGTAGAAGTGGTCATACTACCCAACTGTGCCAGAATAATTACGAAAGGATAAAATATGGAATAAAACTTTCCGCGCTCACCGGTAGGACTGATGATAAACATAAGGGGAATAATAACTTCAATCATACTAACCATCTTGGCCATTCCAAAAATCAAGGAGGATACAACCACCACTTCGGGTGATTGGGTCGTGGCAATGACAAAGCTTAAAAAAGCCATGATCACTAACGATCCAACCATGATTTCTTTAGAGCGAAAACGTGATTTAATGCGAATGATCAAAGGAATAGCTACGGCCATTCCGATAGAAGCAGCATAGTTTGCCCAGGAAAAGTATTCAGTCATTAAACCGGTACTTCCTACCATCTGACCT
>JBBSSE010000252.1:0-5024 GCA_038242375.1 Chitinophagales bacterium | reverse complement strand
TCCCATTTCAATACAGGATTTCCATAACTGAACCCGGAGGCCTTGACAATTCCATCATAGGTAAGAGCACTTAAAGTATATGTGTGGAAAGGATAGACAGATCTGTTGATACTTCCCCTGTAACCAAATCCTGCCGAAAGCACCAACCTGCTTAACACATCACTGTACGGTTTTAAGAAGGATTCATTTTGTGCATTCCATCTCACACCAACACTCCATAATGGAGCAAATTGGTTTTGCGTACCAATGATGTCCACACCGTCAGTGCGGATGTTGGCATTAAATACATAACGGTTATCGTAAGAGTACACACCGGAACCAATAAAAGAAACACTTCTGTCTTCGGCAAACTTTGTTCCGCCAAATTGGGAAAGATTGAGTTTGTTGTATCTTTCTGGTGTAATGAAGTTCCAGCTTGGATATCCCGCTACACGATAGTCTTGCAGGAATACAGGGTTGTAATGATTGAATTGGTTATTCGTACTTCCACCTATTTCATTAGCCCCGAATAACTGTACAAAATGCTTCCCAAAATTATTGTTGTATTCCAGGGAATTCCTTACTGTATAATTCATTGACCTACCCATATCTTCCCTTAAAAAACCCTGGTTGAATTCAGGCTTGATCATCCCGTTTTGGGTAGAAGCAGCATTCAACCAATTGGAAGCCCATGAGCGGTATGTTCCTGCACGTGATTCGTCTTGGTTATGGATGGAGGTATAATCTACGACGGCTGTACCATTGTACCTGATGTTTTTTAGGAAATTATATTCTATCCCAAACTGTCCGCGTACGTTTCCATAAAAACTTTTCAGCGTGTTTTCTTTTAGCTCACGTAAGATATTGAACTCTTTATAGTTCAGGTCGGAATTGTACGTGATATCGTTGTCCAGATTTCTGTAAGTGATATCTGATGCATAGCTTCCATCTTCATTATAAGGTTTCTCATAAGGGTTGGCAAATACTGCATAGCGGAACGGATCCAGAAGAGATTGCCCTTCCTCATTGCTTTTTAATGTGCTGTACAGGTTTACTCTTACCAATAGTTTATCCGTGATATATCTTGAAACTTTCATGTTCAAACCACCCATCTGGTATTTATTACCGATAAGGGTACCTTCTGAATTCTGGTAGTTCATAGAGATGTTATACTGAGTTTTCAGATTACCTCCACTAAGAGTTATATTATGTGACTGAGTCTTCGCAGGACGGTATAGTTCTTTGATCCAGTTGGTATTTGTTTTTGCCAGTTCTGCGATCTGATCTTCCGCCTGTGAATGAGAGATCACCCCGTTATCTGCCTGGTAGAGTAATTGGTTCACTCTTCCCCCGTAAACCGGATGGTAATCTTCATAGACTCCTCTTTCAAATTCCAGTTTTTCTGCACTGTTCATAAAAGAGAATTTATTTTCAGGGCGGAAAGTTACACCTACTTTTCCTGTATAACTCACATAATCTTTTCCTGCCACACCTTGTTTGGTAGTAATGATGATCACTCCATTGGCAGCGCGGGCACCATAAATGGAAGCTGCTGTTGCATCTTTTAAAATGGAAATACTCTCAATATCATCAGGTGGAATATTTCCCAGGCCATTAGTCAATAAACTATTGACACCACCTGAAACTTCACCGCTTTGCATAGGCATTCCGTCCAAAACGTATAATGGTTCTTTATTTCCGGTCATGGTATTAATACCGTGAATAATGATTTCTCCCACTTCGCCGGGACGACCGGAAGCACTCCGTACATAAACACCAGCCATTTTTCCTTTCAATGCTTTGTCAATTGTGGTAATACCGGCATTTTCGATGTCTTTGGCTGTAACTGTGGAAATAGAACCAATCATTTTGTTCTTTTCTCTTCTTTGCATACCAGTGATTACGACATCGGTCAATTGTGCTGCTACAAGTTGAAGTTCCATATTTATGATTGTCCGGTTTTTAATGGATACTTCCTCGGTTTTCATACCTGCAAATGAAAAGATAAGTTTAGTTTCATTTTCTTCTACCTCAATTGAATAGCGGCCTTTTCCATCAGTCATAACAGACTTGTCTGTCAGGGGAGCTGTTATAGAAGCGCCAGGCAATGGTGTTCCATCCCCTGAAGATACTGACCCGATAATTCTTTTTAATAATACATTCGAAGGCTTTTGCGAAATCGCGCTTTTATTCTGTTTTTTGTCATCCTTTAAATTTTTTGTTGGCAATGCAAAAAGTGGGAGGGCGATAAAAACAAAAATTAATAGCAGAAAGTTTTCTTTCATGGAGAATTTTTGATTGAGTTATAAAAAAATGATGATTGTTAAAGTAAATGAAAAATACCTCTTGTTATAGAACGTTCTACACGAACAGGTCCATTTTAATGACGAACCGGATGTTATCGTATTTTAAAATAAAAATGTACTGGAAACAGGGTTAAATAGATAATGAAATAGTAAATTGAGCGCATGAATCGTATCAGTAAAGCTCTGCAAAAGTATAAAATCCTTGAGGTTCTTCTTCTTTTTTTCATTTTTCATATTTTTTGGCTTGGTTTTTATTTCTTGTCTGATGCAGGGTTCATTTCTAATAGATTAATTCACATTTATCTAAAGTATTTTATTATTAATTCTTTAGGGTTTGTTGCTTTCAGCCTTTCAGCTTTTGTCTTTTTTTCTTGTTTTTTACAACGCGAAAAATTATTCTTATTCCTTTTTACTTTATTGCTGACTATAGCACTTTTTGGTTATGCCCAGTTTCAATTACAAGACTGGTTTCCGGTACCCTTCTTTTCCAAAACTTCCTCACCTGCTAAAGCGGGAAATGTACCCGGAGCTATAATAAAGATGCAACAGGTCTCTGGAGCATATATTAGGTCAATGTTAAATATTCTCGTGTATTTACTTTTAGGAATTGGCTACGCCTATATGAAAGACTGGTTTATCAAAGATCGAAGGACGCAGATATTAGAAAAAGAAAAAACAAAGGCAGAACTGGCCTTATTGCGGTATCAATTAAATCCACATTTTCTTTTCAATACCATAAATGATATTTATTACCTGGCTATTATAAAAAGTGAAAAAACAGCAGATGCTATTTTGAAGGTTTCTGACTTGTTGCGCTATGTTCTGGACCATAAATCAGAAACTGTTTTATTGGAAAAGGAATTAAATCATTTGAACCAATTTTTAGAACTTCAACGGTTTCGTTTTCCGGACCAGGTAGTGGAGGTGAACCTAAATATTCAGGATGATATCAGTCATTATGAAATTGCGCCTTTACTATTATCTACCTTTGCGGAGAATGCCTTTAAACATGGAGAGCCGGGCACGAATGAAGTACCTGTTAAAATTAATATTTTTGTAAAGGATAAAATGTTGGATTATAGTGTTATTAATAAAATAAACCGGCAAATGGATAAAGATATTACGACCGGCATAGGATTAAATAATCTAAAAAAAAGGATCTCACTTTTATACGAAGGGAAGTATAGTCTGGATATCAGGGAGGAGGAGGAATTTTTTTATGCCCATTTCAATTTACAATTATGATACAAGCCATTGCAGTAGACGATGAATTAAACGCCCTGGGAATTATACAGGAATTTAGTAAAAAAATTCCTTACCTGAATCTCGTAAAAACATTTACCGATCCCACTAAGGCGCTTCAATATACCAGTGATGAATCCAATAAAATTGATATGATATTCCTGGACATTCAAATGAGCCGTTTAAATGGACTGACTCTGGCAGAGCATCTTCCGGAGGAAACAAGAATCATATTGACAACTGCTTATCCCGATTACGCATTACAGGGTTATGAAATGGATGTGATCGATTATTTATTGAAGCCTTTTTCTTTTGACCGGTTTAAAAGAGCTGTCCATAAAATGCTTTTGCTGAAAGAGAAAACAGGCCAGGAGGTGGAGGAAAGCCAGAAGTTAAAACCCACAGGGGATGATTTTATTTTTGTGCGAACAGATTATAAAACGCTGAAAGTGAAAATCGCCGATATATTGTATATCGAAGGATCCGGGAACTATGTAACCTTACACACGCCAAAAGGGAAAATTCTGATCCTGCAAAATTTGAAAAAGTTTGAGGATCAATTAAAGCCTTACCAATTTATGCGTGTCCATCGTTCTTTCATTATTTCCTTCAATCATATTGATAGTATTGAAAAAGGTTGGATTTTAATCAATAATATAGAAATCCCTATTGGAGATTCCTATCGGGAAGGTTTTCAACAATTTTTAAATCAAAATTACAAACAATTCTAATTGAAGTTAATAAATTTCACCAACAAATTCTTACTCACTAAATCCCCTCGCCTCATTTCAATAAAGGAGATTTTAAAATAGAAAAACACTTCATTACTTCGTGTTTTAAAGAAAAAAAAACTAAAAAAAAGAGCCAATAAAAATTTTTGGGGAGACGAAAGTACTAATCAAATTTTATATTCTAATTAATTAGTTTATTATTTAAAAGCTACCTGGATTTCTAAATAATGACTGTCGCTTTAAGGGTTCTAAATAAGCTATTTTTTCAGAATTAATTTAACACCTCACAAACTCATCAACTCCCTTATATCACTCCCCAAAAAATAAACCCTCGATCTGATCTTCAACCTTCTTAATTTCCCATGTTTGATCCAATCATAAATTGTCGGTTTCGTCACTTTAAAAAGGGAGCAGATTTCCTGCATTTTATACAAGGGTTTTTCTGTAAGACCGGGTGTTTCCATTATGTTAGCAGTGGATGGTTGTTCTTTATGATTTCTTGAAACTTCTTCCCGGATAATTAGCCGGATTTGATCCCAAAAATCTTCCGTTTCTAAAGGAATAAGAAATGGTGTTGCTGTGTTGTTTTCCATGGTCTGCATTTTCATTTTTACAATATTTGTTTACAATCTTTCAGGTAGATTGTGCTACCGTTAGCAGGGTTATATGACGGCCTGTAAATGATATACCCAAAATCCTGAAGATTATTAATGTATTTGTTATAAGTGCATCGTGCACTGATTTTTGCGGTTTTCATGTTGCTGTT
>JBBSSE010000251.1:0-5033 GCA_038242375.1 Chitinophagales bacterium | reverse complement strand
TTTATTATTTCTGCCCGTATATTTTTTACTTTTCCTTTATATTCTCCATCAATTTGAAACCGGACGTTCTTTTTTGAAATGATCTCTACCTTTTTTGTTTCAATAATTTCAACACTTCTGGGATTAAAAGATTTATAACTCCAGAACAGTTTTATAAATTCAGACAAGGCAATTCGACGGACAATAACCAATTCAAAGACTCCGTCATCAGTTACTGCATCCGGATTAATAACTGCGCCTGTACCGTATTTGCTGGCATTGGCTATTACGATCATATAGGCGGCAATCGTTTTATCCAGGTTATCTCCTTTCAAATGCACCTTCATCAAACTTTTATTCATGAGCGCTTTAAACAGCATTCTTGAATAAGTCAACATTCCCCGAAACTTGCTTTCATCAAAGTATTGTATTATCTGCGCATTAAGTCCCAGATCAGCGAGATGAAAAACCATATCATCTTCATTTATTTTAATGGTATCACATGGTTTAATTTTTCCCGAAACAATAATGTCCAAAGCTTTTTGAGGATCAGACGGAATCTTCAATTCAGCAGCCATTCCATTAGCGGAACCACCGGGAAGTATTCCGAGGGGAATTTTATTTTGAATCAATATTTTCCCAACCAGCGAAACGGTTCCGTCTCCTCCTACTGCAACGACACGTTGCGGATTTATCTCCTTTATTTTATTTTCAATGGCCGATTTATCATCGCTACTGGTCAATTCAAAAAAATCAATTTCATGAGGTAATTCTTTAAAATAATCCTGGATAAGCGTTTTCCAATCAGGTTTCCTTTTACCGCCTGATACAGGATTCAAAACAAATAATATTTTTAATAATTCTGGCATCATTATCTATTGGTATTATGGTGAAACAATTCCCTTGCACATAAAGAAAAGTAAAATTCCTTGTTTAAAAAGATTAAACTCAAATTATTTTCATGGCTGGGTCTGCGGGATTACCCGGCGGTAACGGTGTACAATGGATTTGGCAATACAGACAGCGTAATGATAATGGGTCATGTATTGGACTTGAGTCCACGACCCAGAAAAACGTTTAATTCAAATTGGTTTAGAAACTTTTTTTCCGTCATCAGACTTTTTATGATTTCACCGGTAAAAGGTGCGGTAGTATTATTAGAATGGGGAGAAGAAACCTTTGTAACGACGACTCAAAATGATGGCTTTTTCAGGTTTGAATTTTGCCCGAAATTGATTCATGAACCCGGTTGGTATGATGTGGAAGTATTTCTAGATTCTTTATCCGGGAATATAAGTGGCCATGGATCCGTATACATTCCGCATCAAACGCAGATTGCATTCATTTCTGATATTGATGATACTTTTCTAATTTCCCATACCTCTAAATTAAGAAAGCGTTTATTTGTCCTTTTAACACATAATGAGCACTCAAGAAAAGCATTTGATGGCGTTATAAATCATTATCAACTATTGGCTAATAATGGCGTAAGCAAAACTGGAGAAACCAATCCTTTCTTTTATGTTTCCAGCAGCGAATGGAATTTATATAACTTCCTTCTGGAGTTTATTGCATTTAATAAATTACCCAAAGGAGTATTTCTGTTAGGGCAGATGAAAAGGCTCAAGGATTTTTGGAAATCCGGACAGAATAATCATGCAACTAAATTCATGCGGATAGTGAGGGTTATCGAAGCATATCCTTCTCAAAAATTTGTTTTATTAGGAGATGATTCGCAACAGGATCCAATGATCTACAAATCCATTACGGAACATTTTCCGGATAAAATATTGGCAGTCTATCTGCGAAAAGTCCGATCCAAAAATTTTGATACTGTTGGCAAAATTGTAGAAGAAATAAAAGATAAGGGCGTAGAGGTTTGCTATTTTGAACATAGCGCTGAAGCGATAATTCATTCAAAGAAGATTGGGTTAATCAGCCATGAGCTGTGAGCTGTGAGCTGTGAGCTGTGAGCTACGAACTCTCAACTCTGAACTACGAACTCTGAACTCTGAACTCTGAACTCTGAACTCCGAACTAAAAACTATAAACTACCCACAATTTCAAACGACTTCAATCTTGCCTTTTGATCGAAAATATGACCGGCGATCATCAATTCATCTACACGGGTGTAATCAATAAATTGTTCCAAACCTTTGCGAACGGTTTCTGCACTTCCAATAAAAGAATATTCCATCATCTGGTTTACCGCCATTTTTTCATAATCACTCCAGTCCATTGTTTTTACGGGCGGTTGAAGAGGTTTTCTTTGACCGGTAATAATGCCTGTCGCTAATTGATAGAATGAAGAAGCAATAAAATTTGCCTCCTCATCTGTATCCGCTGCAATCACATTGATACATGCCATGGTGTGGGGCTTGGATAAATATTGGGAAGGCCGGAAATTCTGATGATAAATTTTCAATGCAAGAATTAATTGAGCAGGTGCAAAATGACTTGCAAAAGCATAAGGAAGTCCTTTCTCAGCAGCGAGGTAAGCACTATCTGTGCTGGACCCAAGAATCCAGATTGGAATATCCACACCTTCACCTGGAATTGCTCTTACAACACCCGATTTATTTTGGGGAGAAAAATAAGTCATCAATTCTTTGAGTTGTCCCGGAAACACATCGCCGGCATGCATTTCACGCCGTAAAGCGCGGGCTGTAACAGGATCTGTCCCAGGTGCCCGTCCCAAACCTAAATCAATTCTATCCGGATAAATAGTGCCCAAAGTCCCGAATTGTTCTGCTACCATAAGAGGGGAATGATTTGGAAGCATAATGCCGCCTGAACCCACACGAATCGTTTTGGTAACAGAAGCAATGTACCCGATTAATACGGACGTAGCAGAACTGGCCACGCTCACCATATTATGATGCTCCGCAAGCCAGAATCTTTTATAGCCCCAATCTTCCGCATGCTTCGCCAAATCTGCACTATTGCTAAATGTTTCCTGTATCGTTTTTCCCTCTGCGATGGTCGCTAATTCCAAAATGGAAACAGGTATATTGAGCAAATTCTTTTTATCCATGATATATGATTTCTTTTTTGGACGAATTTACAACCAGTATTTTCGAAAGAATGAAAGTAGAAAAACAATTCCGGTTAATTAACGAAACAGATTAAAAAATCCCCGCTAAAAAGCAGGGATCAATAAAGTATTTTAATAAGTATTTCCTGTATGAAAATATTAGTTTCGCCTGTCGTAGTTTAAAAACAAGTATGGATTTATAGAAAATTCTGTATCGAGATGATGCCCGGAAGCTCCAAAACGCAGATCCAGAACTCTGTCGCCTTCATTGATATTGATCAATTCCAATTCAGGCAAAATCTCCGGAAGCGAAAGCTTCAACAATCCGTTCCAGCAGGCTTCTGCAAGCATTTGCTTTTGAGTCAGATTTCTCTTTTCAGCACTTTGCAATTCATCAAATTCTTTCGAAAAGAATTTACTGTCTGGTGTAATTAAAATTTCCTGGCAAATTATTTTTGTGTCCATAATGTCCGGATTTTTTAGATCTGTGAATGTATAATTATTTATTAGATGGTCGGCAGTTTAAAAAGTAGCGTTCGGCGTGATAATAAATTGTTAATCATAACAATAGACAAAAGCAATCTCCAATTAATGCAACGTATTACTTTCACTTATTGTTGTACGCATCCCGCTGATTATTCCAAAATCCAAGGTCAAGATAAAAAATAAAAAACCAAACATACCGATTTATTTATTCACAAGATCTCCACCAATGAATTTCGGGGCAAGCAAAAAGACAAAATTCTTACCGCATACTTTCTCATAAAACCATATTAATTTCGCTTCCATTTAGAAAAATAAAAAACCATTCGTTATCAGTCATCAATTTAAATGGATAGGCGCAGGTATTCTGTTTGCCATCCTTTGGGCATCCGCTTCCACAGCCACCAAAATAGGCCTGAACGTAGCCCAGCCATTGGTTATAGCCCAGATTCGCTTTGCCATTGCTGGTTGTATTATGTTATTTATCGCCCATGCCATTGGTAAAAAGAAGCTACCAAATACACACCAATGGAAACAATTAACGATCTATGGTTTGCTCAATATTACCATTTACCTCGGCTGTTATGTATATGCTATGCAGAACGTAACAGCAGGTGTGGGAGCGCTTTCTATCGCGACGAATCCGGTGTTTATAAGTTTTCTATCCATTATTTTTTTAAGAAAAAAATTAAAAACACCTGTAGTTATCGCGTTGATATTAGGGACTGCCGGAGTATTTTATGCCTCGTGGCCTTTGCTTCAGGATGCTACGATTACGACGCCGGGCCTGTTGCTTTTGCTCTTTAGCATGCTTTCCTATTCCGTAGGAGCTATATATTTTTCGGCCAAAAATTGGGGTAATTTAAGTATCCTCACCATCAATGGATGGCAAACATTTATTGGAGGATTTCTTCTCTTGCCTTTTACTCTTATTTTTTACAAGTCCGATGCAAACAATTATAATTTTATATTCTGGGGAAGTACACTCTGGCTGGCTGTTCCGGTCTCTATTTTTGCCGTTCAATTATGGCTATGGCTTTTGAGAATCAATACCATTAAAGCCGGCTTGTGGTTATTTCTTTGCCCTGTTTTTGGCTTCGCGATAGCTGCGCCAATCCTGGGAGATCCGATCAGTCAATATACAATCATTGGCGTTTTTCTCGTAATGGCAGGTTTGTTTATATCACAACGCATAAAGCATTGAGCTTTTAGATGTCAGGTATCAGGTATCAGTGACGGGCTAAAAGCGAAGTCCACAGCTCATGGCTCGCAGCTCAAAGCTCGCAGCTAAATACAATTTTGAAACCTGCGCCAATAAAGTTAATTTTCAGCTTTTTAAATACTACCATGAACAAACAAACTTCTGCTTTCATTTATTCGATCATTCTATCCTTTGGCGTCATTTTTACCCAACCTCTTTTTGCCCAGGATACGACGCAATATATCGTTAAAAACCGCACTAATAGCAAAGTACAGCAAGACAAACCTTATGTGATACTGATCTCTGCTGATGGATTCCGATATGATTTTGCCCGTC
>JBBSSE010000250.1:0-5040 GCA_038242375.1 Chitinophagales bacterium | reverse complement strand
AGTTCGTAGTTCAGAGTTCGTAGTTCAGAGTTCGTAGTTCGTAGTTCAGAGTTCAGAGTTCGTAGTTCAGTTCAAAGCTGATAGCTGACAGCTATCAGCTTTGAAGAATTCGTGTAATTGGTGCCTAAATTCGTGTTTAAAAATTAATCGCCGAAGGTATTCAATACCGAAGGTATTCAACCTAATACCGACTACCTAATACCTACTACCTAAATATACACATCCTCAATATAAAAATATTCCGGCTGTGCATGATTGAATAAATTAATAGACAGTATATCAAATTGAATTCGTTTCCACTCGGGATTCAGATGAAGAAATTCCTCCGAAGCATTGATCAGGTTTAAAATCTTCTTTTTTGAAACATCTTCTTCCGGATGGCCGAAAGTTTTTGTCCGTCTTGTCTTTACTTCTATGAAGTGAAGTACCTCATTCTGACTGGCAATAATATCCACTTCCCAATGGCTGTGCCGCCAGTTTTGATGAAGGATCGTATATTCTTTTTTCAAAAAATACTCTGCCGCCAATTGTTCTCCCAACTCCCCGGTTTTAATATGACGAGCCATAAGGAAATGATTTAGGTATAAAAGAAAACCGGTAATTCGGGAATATGTTTCCTTCTTTACCGGTCTGTTATTTAAATGTGATTTTGAATATTAATTCACACAGTATCTTATTTAATTTTTGCAGTTGCAAAATTCTCTGTTGGTTCCTGTTTAGTCATTAAGAAATAGCTACCAAAGAACACAGCAGAAAAAACTACTGTAGCAGCAAGGCTCCATGGGTAGAAAGGTAATCCGTCTCCGAAAGTCATCATTAAACCGCTAAATGTTTTAGGTCTCATTAATCCTCCCATAGGGCTTAACCAAACTAAAAAATTAGAAATAATGAAATAAGCTGTAGGTGCTGCCACGGAAGAGATTGCAATGCTTTTCAGGTTCAGATTCTTAATAAAAAATCCAAAAACAGTTAATCCGCCAAATATCAGGTAATTACTAATTTGGCCGCTGTAAAATCCTGAAATATTCCCGATACCATTGATGTAAAGTAGTTCATACAAAGCATCCGAGATAAACAGGGATAATAGGGGCAATAAAAAAGCGAATTTTTTATCTTTAATTATGGCACCACCAAAAATGGCCATGGCTATTTGAGGAGCAAAACCATAAGGACGGCCCGGCATAATCCTATATAATGAGGCAATAACGATTAATAGTACAAAACTGCCTAAAAGTTGTTTGGAAATCTTCATTTTTAAATCTTTTGACAAAAGTAAGAAATAATAATTTCCTTTAACTTACTAATGTAGTAAAAACTTATTTTGGGCATATTATCAGTTGGAGGTTTCTAAATTATAGTGCCTATTCAGTACTCTTATATGAAAGTATAATAAAATTATTATTGAGTTGGGAGATTAAAATAGAATTTTTATAAGTGAGGTATTTTAAGTTTTTATGCTATTTAAAATCGGTTGCTCATACTTCTCAAACCATAGCCGATTGCTTAAACTTCGTTGGGAATGCTGCTTATTGAATTGCCTCCAGCTTTAGCTGGGGGGTAATAATCATTGTGCTCAACGGGCTTTAGCCCAAATCTTTTGTTTTTAAATTTTGATTTTTTGCAGCTCATTTTTCTCTTTGAAATTTAAACTGTATTCAAACCATCCCCGAAAAAAATACAGTCATTGGCTAAAGCCCAATGTCATTTAGTTAAGTTTTAAAAATAAAAAATACCACCTCTTCGGGGTTGGGTTCTGCATATCTCCATTTTTAAGCTATAATAATATCATCCCTTCGGGATTAAAAGCCGGAACGGCTGACATGATTATAGAAAAGTCAATGGTTAATAATTTTAAAACCCGGAACGGGTGGCATTCTTGCCTTAACTAAATGACATTGGGCTAAAGCCGTGTAGCAATTCATATGAAAAAAGGTTTAAAGTTTAATAACGGGACCTATAATGAAAAGTAAAGAAAAATATAAATACTCATTCAATTTAAGTAAAATAGAAATCACATCGATCTACCATTTTTCAAACCGCTCTTTCAAAACCATGGTCATCAATCAGGTTGCCACTATCAGCCGCTTCAGTTGCCAGTTCATCGCAACGATTGTTCATAACATTTGATGCATGTCCTTTTACCCAATGAAAACGGATCTGATGATTTTTAGAAAGTTCATGGTATCTCAACCACAGGTCTTTATTTTTTTTACCTCCTTTAAAATCGGTTCTTATCCAATTTTTCAACCATCCCTCCATCACAGCCTGCACTACATATTTACTATCGGAATAGATATCAATCTGAAGATCTGTTTTTTTCAACGCTTCCAAAGCCGCTATTACGGCCATTAATTCCATCCGGTTATTGGTCGTGTGTACATAGCCCTGGGAGAGCTCTTTTTTTACGTTTCCCCAAATCAATACCGCACCATATCCACCACGACCGGGATTGCCTCTTGCAGCTCCGTCTGTATAAATTGAAATACCCTTATTCTGCATAAAAGAAAAATACTTGAAATAAAATTAAACCTGGAAAACCCCTGTTTTAAATTCCGCGATGTCGGGATTGTGATCTGCCGCGAAAATAGATTCTGAAATAAGTTCACGCGTAGTGCCGGGATCAATGATTGCGTCTACCCATAAACGGGAGGCTGCATATATCGCGCTGGTTTGGGAGGCATATTTATCCATCATCTCCTTCAACATTTTTTGTTCTTTTTCCGGAGCAATGGTTTCTCCTTTTGCCTTTAGAGACGCTACTTCTATTTGTAATAAGGTTTTTGCTGCTTGTTCACCACCCATTACCGCAATCTTAGCCGTAGGCCACGCATAAATAAAGCGTGGATCATATGCCTTTCCGCACATGGCGTAATTGCCGGCACCATAGGAATTACCAAATATAAAAGTGATTTTAGGAACGACTGAATTAGCAACAGCATTCACCATTTTAGCGCCATCTTTTATGATACCGCTATGTTCACTCCTCGTGCCTACCATAAATCCTGTGATATCCTGGAAGAAAATCAATGGAATTCTTTTTTGATTGCAGTTCATAATAAAGCGTGCCGCTTTATCGGCGCTGTCATTATAAATAACACCACCCATCTGCATTTCACCCTTTTTATTTTTGATGTTCAAACGCTGGTTTGCCACAATACCCACAGCCCATCCATCCACGCGTGCGTATGTGCAGATAATTGTTCTGCCATAATCCTTTTTGAATTCATCCACGGAACCTTCATCCACAATACTTTCGATGATCTCATGCATGTCGTAGGGTTTTGCATTGCCCACAGGAAATATATCATAAATCTTTTGCGGATCTATCACCGGCGCTATTGGTTTGGCGCGGTTGAAACCTGCTTTTGGAAAATCACCTATTTTTGAAATGATACTTTTTACAGTATCCAGGCATTCTTCTTCGGTTTTAAATTTATAATCCGCTATTCCGCTGATTGATGTGTGTGTATTTGCACCACCAAGTGTTTCATTATCGGTTATTTCGCCGATAGCTGCTTTTACGAGGTAAGGTCCGGCCAGGAAAATAGATCCATGTCCTTCTCCTTCTACCATCAAAGTTTCATCGCTCATGATGGGTAAATAAGCTCCTCCTGCTACACATGGTCCCATAACGGCTGCGATCTGGGTAATTCCCATGGCGCTCATCTTCGCATTATTTCTAAAAATTCGTCCAAAATGTTCTTTATCGGGGAATATTTCATCCTGCATCGGAAGAAATACTCCGGCGCTATCCACGAGATAAATGATGGGAAGTTTATTCTCCATGGACATCTCCTGCATACGAAGATTTTTTTTACCGGTAATTGGAAACCAGGCACCTGCTTTTACTGTTTGATCATTGGCCACAATGACGCATTGCTTTCCGCTTACATACCCAATGCCTGCTACTGTGCCACCCGCCGGGCAGCCACCATATTCTTTATACATGCCGTACCCGGCAAATATGCCCATCTCTATAAAGGGTTTATTCTTATCTACGAGGTAATCTATACGCTCTCTTGCAGTAAGTTTATTGCGGTCCTTTTGTTTTTGAATGGCTTTTTTTCCTCCTCCTTCTTCTATTATATCCGCTATCTTTCTGATGTCGGTCCAGGCCAACTTATTAGCATCTTCATTCTTATTTAATTCTATATCCATATTTTTTCGATTAGTGTCAAAACTAAAACTTATTTTTATCAGTGAATGATGTTGCAAAAAACAATCCTTTAAAAAGAAGTATGTTTTTTATTCTCACATTTAAAATCCTCAAAATAAAAAGTGTGAAAGTATTTTCCCGGTAAAATGTGGAACTTCTTTTGCATCCCTGATTCTATGCGTGTACCAAATAAAGCTGAATTCAAGTCAAAAAAATTCATCATCATTTATGTGATCATATTGTTGGTTATCGGTGTTGCTTACTTCCTGTGGCAAAAGTACAAATATCCGATCGTAGAAAATAAGATAAACCAATCCCTCGCCCAACAAACGGACAAACTATATTCCATAAGTTACGATTCCCTTTATTTCGATGAGGTTTTGGGGAATGCTTATCTAAAAAATATCCGGATCACCCCGGATACCGCGCGCTTAAGAACGATGTCCTTTGAGGACATTCCTTCTGTACTGCTGGATGTTAAAATAAATTCCATCCGTGTAAGTGGCGTTAAAACAGTCGGTGCTTTATCTGGTGAAAACCTTGTCGGGGATTCTCTGATTATTGACCAGCCGGAGGTAATATTGTATACGATAAAACCTTTTAACAAACAAACGAAAATAGAATCAGAGGCGACGAGTATTTATGAAGATATACTTGGGAAATTAAACTATATCAAGGCCCGCTATGTTTTTATTAATGATGTGAATGTTTTGAGCAAAGATTTTTATACAAAAAAGAAAAACTACGCCCTCTTCAATGCAAAAATTAAGATAGATGATTTATTAATTGACAGTACGAATAATGAAGCATCTGACCGGGTTTTATTCAGTAAACAAGCGGCTTTTGTCGTGGATTCATTTCTTACGTATAATAATAACCGGCGT
>JBBSSE010000249.1:0-5068 GCA_038242375.1 Chitinophagales bacterium | reverse complement strand
CAGTTTATAATTTGTAGTTCTAAAATTCAACAAGAAGTATTCAACAAAAAGTATTCAACGCCGAAAGAATCAACCTAACACCTACAACCTAATACCTGACACCTGATACCTGACACCTGATACCTGACACCTGACACCTGACACCTGATACCCGATACCTGAAACCTGACACCAAAAAAAATGATTAAAAACAACATATTCTTCTTAGCATTTTTTCTTTTAGGCTTCACGCAAAATTCCTTTGCGCAGGATAATTTGATGCCTGCAAAGAAAACATACAAGGTGGCGATTCTGGCTCCTCTTTACCTGGATTCTGTTTTTGATAACGGAACTTTAAAAAATAAAAAAGCCATACCCCGTTTGATCATGCCGGGTGTTGATTTCGTTCAGGGCGCGATGATCGCCTTTGACACCTTAGAACTTAATGGTAAAAAAGTAGAGGCACGGATTTTTGATTCAAAATCTCTAAAAACTTCTGTATCCACGCTTATCAGAAACCGGCAACTTGATGGATCGGACCTGATCATCGGCAGTGTGAAAGATCCGGAATATAGCCAGCTTGCGTCGTATGCTGTTCGTAATAATGTCCCCTTTATTTCAGCTACATATCCAAATGATGGCGGAATAAAAAAGAACCCGGATTTACTGATCGTTAACCCAACTTTGCAAACCCATGTGGATGGCATTTTCAGCTATCTTCTGCAAAGACATGGAACGGATAATATTTACCTTGTAAAACAAAAAAACGATAACCGGATAGAAAACTATTTTAAGGCAGCCAATTCTTCCGAAGGAAAAGCATTGCTCAAAATAAAAACCATCAGTCTGGACAGTTCCATTTCACCCTATGGTTTAAGACTTTTATTGGATACGACGAAACAAGTGGTTATCATTGGAGCCAGCCTCGATGAGACATTTTCGACCAAATTAGCCGATGCTATTTTCCCGATTCAAAAAAATACGCCGATCATGTATATCGGTATGCCCAACTGGGATGGGTTCAGAAATTTTTTCAAGAAAAATTCTTACCCGGATTTCCCCATCTATTATACAACGTCTCATTTCGATACTAAAAAGAACGAATTTTCTGATTTCCTGACAGCTCAATATTTTCAGAAATACCGCGTCAAACCTGCGGATATGGCCTATAAAGGATTTGAAACCGCGTATTATTTCACGCAGGTTTTATTGAACAATCCACAAGATTTTATAGGTCATGTGAATGACGAGAAGTATGCAACTTTTCATAAATTTAATTTCAGACCCGTTTTCTCCAACAATACCGATACCATCCCGAATTATTATGAGAACAAACATTTGTTTGTGATGAAAATTTTAGATGGGGAGATTTCAAGTTTGTAGTTTGAAGTTCAAAGTTCAAAGTTCGTAGTTCGTAGTTCGGAGTTCATAGTTCAAAGCTGATACCTGAAGCCTGACACCTGAAACCTCATGAAATCCAACTTTCCCCCTTACCTTTGCTGCTCCAAAATATATATAGGAACCCGCATGAAGGTTTTAATCAAAAAAGTTACTATACACTCCCCTTCCTCTCCATTACACGGAACCGTTAAGGATATTTTTATTGAGAATGGCTTGATTTCGACGATTGGAAACGATCTCGATGTACAAGCTGACCAGGTTGTAGAATATCCTGATTTACATACTTCCGTTGGATGGATGGATTGTTTTGCAAATTTTTGTGACCCCGGAGAAGAATACAAAGAAACACTTGAATCAGGGGCAAATGCTGCCGCGGCTGGTGGATTTACAGAGGTGATGCTTATTCCAAATACGCAGCCTTTTGTATCCAATAAAAGCCAGGTGGAATACCTGATCCAAAAAGGAAAATCGCTTCCGGTGACAATCCGGCCAATCGGCGCCATAACAAAAAAGACGGAAGGAAAGGAGCTTTGTGAAATGTACGATATGTACAATACAGGCGCCATTGCTTTTTCCGATGGACTCAACCCGATACAATCTTCCGGCATCTTACAAAAAGCCCTGGAATATTTATTAACGATTGATGTTCCGGCTATTCAATTACCCGACGATCAAAGTATCGGAACACATGGTTTAATGAATGAAGGCGTGATTTCTACGCGGGCAGGTTTACCAGGTAAGCCGGCTTTATCAGAAGAATTAATGGTCGCAAGAGATATTGAACTGGCCCGCTACACAGGTTCTAAAATCCATTTTACCGGTGTTTCTACAAAAAAATCACTTGAATTAATAGCCGCTGCAAAAGCAGAAAATGTAAACATTACCTGCTCCGTAACGCCCTACCATCTTTATTTTAGCGATGAGGACCTGACAGGTTACGACACCAATTTAAAAGTAAATCCACCCTTAAGAACGCCGCAGGATAGGGATTCCCTTCGCAAAGGTGTAATAGATGGAGTGGTTGATTTTATTGCCTCACACCACCAACCGCAGGATTACGACCATAAGGTTTGTGAATTTGAATATGCCAAATATGGTATGGAAGGATTGGAAAGTGTCTTTGGCGCTTTGGGAGCTTGTGGTATTTCTACCGAGAGGTTTATCAAAATGCAGACGGAAAATGTCCGTAACATTTTTAAATTACCGGTTCCGGAAATAAAAGAGGGCGCGAAAGCTTCACTCACATTTTATATCCCGGACCAGGAATATATTTTCAGCGAAAAGGATCTTTTTTCCAAATGCAGGAACAATGCATTCATCGGAAAAAATTTAAAAGGAAAACCAATTGGGATTTTCAATGCAGACCAGTTATTTTTGTCTGATAAATTTATCAAAACTAAATAATCAATTATGGAACAACCGATTACCTCTACCTCATCCAAAGGGATAACAATTGCTTTAATACTAATCGTTATTTCCCTTGCAGCATATTTCTCGGGCATGATAACCAATTCAGCTTTTGCCTGGTTGGGTTATGCAATATTTATTATTGGTATTATTGTTTCAGTAAGTATCTATGGTAAACAGATTAATTATAATTCCACGTTTGGAAACTATTTTACGCATGGATTTAAAGTAGCTGCATTGGTAACCGCCATCATGGTTATTTTTATCGTTGTTTTTAATTTTGCTTTTCCTGAGATGAAAGAAACCTTATTTGACAAAGCAAAGGAAGATATGGCCAAACAAGGTACCTTAAGCGATGAGCAGATACAACAAGGGCTTGAAATAACCAGGAAATTTTTTATGGTGTTTACCATTGGAGGCACCTTACTTGGATATATGTTTTTTGGTACATTAGCCGCACTTGTAGGAGCAGCGATAACAAAAAAGCAACCTGTGCTGAACAATGATATTAACCAGATCCGGTAAAATAAGGTATACTGCCGGTTTCAAAAATTATTTACCCCTTAAATAACCAACCATACAAATGGATTTATCCATCGTTATTCCGCTTTTTAATGAAGATGAATCTTTGCCGGAACTGGAAGCCTGGATAAGACGTGTCATGCTGGAAAACAATTACTCCTATGAAATCATCATGATAGATGATGGCAGCAGCGATAATTCCTGGCAGGTAATACAACAATTGCACACGCAAAACCCTTACGTAAAAGGCATTAAATTCCAACGCAATTATGGCAAAAGTGCGGCGCTGAATGAGGGGTTTAAAATGGCAAAAGGAGATGTGGTGATCACTATGGATGCCGATCTGCAGGATAGCCCGGAAGAAATCCCTGAATTACGCCGTATGATCCTCGAAGATAATTTTGATATTGTGAGCGGATGGAAAAAGAAACGGTTTGATAGTAAGCTTTCCAAGAATATTCCATCAAAATTATTTAATGCAGCTACGCGAAAAGCAAGTGGCATTTATCTGCATGATTTTAATTGCGGTTTGAAATCCTATAAAAATAAAGTGGTCAAAAATGTGGAGGTCTATGGCGAAATGCACCGCTATATTCCTTTACTTGCTAAATGGTCAGGCTTCAAAAATTTCGGTGAAAAAGTAGTCTCCCATCAGCCACGAAAATATGGCGTAACCAAATTTGGCTGGAACCGGTTCGTGAATGGCTTCCTGGATCTTGCTTCCATTATGTTTGTCGGAAAATTCCGCAAAAACCCTATGCACTTCTTCGGACTTTGGGGCACCCTTTTCTTCGTGTTAGGATTTGGTATTTTTCTTTTTATTTCGATTGCTAAATTCTTTTTCGACCAAACCGGCGTTACGCAACGTCCATTATTTTTTGTGGCGCTTGTTGCCATGGTCATTGGTACCCAACTATTCCTGGCAGGTTTTCTGGGTGAATTAATCTCAAGGAATGGTTCGGATAGAAATCATTATCTGATAGAAGATAAAATAACGGGCTAATCTAAAAACTACGTATTTATTATAACTCTTAACTCTCAAGGCTGTTGCTCATAGCTCGTGGCTCACAGCTGAAAGCTCAAAGCTCATGAAAAAAAAAATCGTCATCATAGGTCCGGCACATCCTTTACGCGGAGGTCTAGCTTCATATAATGAGCGGCTGGCGAAAGAATTTATTGATGAAGGGCATGAGGCATCGATCTATACTTTCTCTTACCAATACCCTTCTTTTTTATTTCCGGGAACGACCCAAATTTCAACAGAACCTGCGCCGGCAAACATTCCTATTAAGGTCAAAATTAATTCCGTGAATCCGCTAAACTGGATCACCGTTGGCAATGAACTAAAAAATTTAAAACCGGATGTGATTGTGGTGCGTTACTGGCTTCCTTTTATGGGTCCATGTCTTGGAACAATTTTACGCAGAGTCAAAAAAAATAAACACACCCAAATCGTCTGCATAGCAGACAATATCATTCCTCATGAAAAAAGGCCCGGAGATACCGTTTTTACGCGCTATTTTGTAAAACCGATCGATCGGTTTATTACCATGAGTGAAAAGGTTTTGGAAGACCTGAAACAATTTGCAAAAGACAAACCGGCCAAATTTGTACCACATCCTTTGTATGATAATTTTGGTGAAAAAATCCCAAAGGAAGAAGCGAGACAGCATCTGAATATTACCGGAGATGTGCATATCGTTTTATTTTTCGGTTTTATCCGGAAATACAAAGGCCTGGATATTCTACTGAATTCCAT
>JBBSSE010000248.1:0-5076 GCA_038242375.1 Chitinophagales bacterium | reverse complement strand
TTATCTTTGATTTGCCATGTTAACCCTAAATACCATATTGGAGGAACTTAAAAATGTACCTGTTAATCGCTTGAAGGACCTGTATTCTATTATACATTCCTTAGGAGTAGATACAGATAAGACTGAAAAATCATCTAAGAAAATACTTTCTTTTGCGGGTTCTTTCAGTGACATGTCCGATAACGATTTTAATGATTTCCTTCAGGAGACCCAAAAAAACAGAGAGGAACTTTTTGATCGTCAAGTCAATATATGAAACCTTCGCTAATTGATACGGATATCCTTTCTGAATTCTAAGAGGCACGCCCAAAGTAGTGGATAATGCAGAAAAATATTTGCATACCTATGGTGTTTTTAATTTAAGCATTATCACTTATTATGAAATTTTAAATGGTTTGTTATATAAAGATGCAAGAAAACAACTCCAACATTTTTTAAATTTCGCTGATTTAAACAAAATACTTCCTTTGACAATAAGCGCAACCAGGATGGCGGCAGAAATTTATGCTGATCTAAGAAAGAAAGGACAAGCAATTGGTCATACTGATTGTTTAATTGCAGGTATCGCATTGACTAATGAATTGCAAATTGTTACAAATAATACTGATCATTTCAAAAGGATTAAAAAACTTGAATTAATAAACTGGTTAAAGTAATTTCCCTGTTGCAAAAATGAGCGCTATCGGCCTCACATTTAATTCAAGAGAATTGTTTAATGTACGAACTCTAGTACTTGTACTGGGATTTGTCGACTTTTAATGGGTTTGTATATTCTTCTCATCAAAGAAGGATAATCAATAAACCAAATCATCACACAGCTATCTTACTGCTCAACTTATCAATATCTTCCGAAACTTTCTGAATAAAAAACAGTTGTTCTTTTAAATCTTCATCGGTTTCTTTAATAAAATTTGGTGTCTCCGGAAGGAGCGTTTTATCTGAAGACAGAGTAGAAGAATCAATTTTTTTCAGACTGTTTTCCAATACTTCTGTAATTCTTTTAAGCCGGCTTAAAATCTCCTTTGATACGATTTGCGGCGTCTCAATAAGAGATGCCGTAAGACTGGCAATATTGGATGAGAGTACATGATTCAGCACCACAAATTCATAAATTTCCGTTCGGTGCCTTTGTTTGCTTTTTGGCTCACTAAGCATCCGGTGCAAAGCAGCCGAAAGATTTGCTGTAGCTACAAATAATTCCTTTCTCACAAGTTTATATTCTATAGTGGAAATCTCAATCCCATAAAGCAGGTCCCTTAATTTCCGTAAATAATGGATGTTGGCTTTTAATACACCGGACATGTTTTTTTGTATGGTTCTGGATTCCCAGTGCGGATATAAAAAATAGCTGGCAAGAAATGCTAATAGAGAGGCGATGGCAGTATCAGCCAGCCTTTCACTGGCAATGTCCACTGCTCCCAATCCGATAAAGTGAAACAAAATGAGCACATAAGGTGTCAGGAAAATGACCATGACAATGTAATTGAGCCTTACGGACGTATAGGTTCCCAACATAAAGAAAACAATAAACCCAAATAATATATAAGGATCTTTTACAAACCCAATAATCAATAAACCGATAATTCCTCCTCCGATTGTGCCGATAAGTCTGTCAAAATTTCGTGCCTTCGTAAGGCTGTAGCCGGGTTTTAAAATAATGATAATTGTCATTAAGATCCAGTAACTGTGATGTCCGGTGGAGATTAATTTAGCAATGATAAAACCTACTCCACAGGTCATCATTACCCGCAGGGAGTGCCGGAATATGGAAGACTCCATTGTCAGATTGTTCTTGAAAACTGTTCCATTTATTTGTTGATGCGTCACGAAACGGGAATAATCTTTTTCTGAACGTAATTGTTTTTTTCCTGAAAGGTCTTCTGCAAAATATTTTAAAATTTCATCTACCTGCCCGCTTAAATTCCGGATATTGACTAAAATCTTTTTAAGCATAAAAGTGCTGCCTTCGTCCTGGAGATTATCAATTTTAAGTTTTAGCTGGTCGAGCGCCTGAATGGTATCAAATTCTTTTTTATAGGAAGTATTTGAATGAATTGCCTGCGCAATATCTTTCATTTGGCCGCAAATCTCCTTGACGATGGCTCCTACATCCTCCAATATTCCAGATGATCCGTATTTTTTTCTAAGAGAAGAATAATCATACCAGGTAGCCATAATATTTTCAAACAAGTCCACCACATACGTAAATGTAAGCACCAGTACGCGGCCATAATGAGTGGATTCTTTTAACAGTGCACGGTTTCTAAAAAGAAGTTCCCGGACAGTATTTTGTTTTTCGTTTACGATAACCTGTTGGGCCAGTAACTTTCTGTATTCATCCTTTAGATTAGATTTCGTGTCGTATAATTCAGACTTAATAAGCAGGTAATTGGCTGTTTCATTGATGCAATCCCCTAAGGCGCGCTGCGCGGGCCGGTAAGGTGTTAACCGGTAAAATAAAAGAGCGATTAGCATATACCATATTCCGCCTGCCAAAATAAGCAGACTTTGTGTAAGCACTTCTGCTGCGGGTACATCCTTTGCCATACGCAGGATCATAACTAAGAGAGCTGCTGTACCAATAGATGCCGCCCTGCTGCCATATACCGAGAACATGGAAAAGAAAAATGTGGAAGCGAGAATAAGAATGCCCAGCGTAATAAAATGAACATTGAGGTAGCCGGTTAAAAGCGCCATTAAGAAGATGAAAATATTACAGTACAACATGCCGTTACGCTTGTGTACTACCGGTCCGGGACCATCGCTGATACTGACACACAAAGCTCCGATAGAAATAACATACCCTATTTCCAAATGTCCAAAATAGGCGAAAATAAGCGCAGGAGTAATGATTTCCAACGTGACACGGATACCATCAGCAAGGTTTTGACCGAATAGGAAATATTTAAATTTTTGGGCTTTTTCCATGAATTACAAAGAAAGTTACAAATATCCACTTTAAGACTTTAGTTTTTAATTGCACAAGCTTTAACGTAAATATGATACATTTTCTTTTTTGAATTCAATAAATTTTCCTTAAACGTAATCTAAATCATATTGATTGAAAGCTGAATAGTTTAAATTTGCAGCATTAAATTTTATAATGGACACGAAAGAAGAAATATTAAAAGAGGTTGTGATAAAGTTTGCCGGTGATAGTGGTGATGGAATGCAACTTACAGGTACTCAATTTACAAATAATACTGCCCTTATGGGCCTTGACCTTGCGACTTTTCCGGATTTTCCGGCAGAGATACGGGCACCTTTGGGAACGATTCCCGGCGTGAGTGGATTTCAATTACGATTTTCAAGTGACCGGATCTTTACACCGGGAGATGCCTGTGATGTGCTGGTAGCCATGAATGCTGCTGCTCTCAAAACCAATTTGAAAGCAATAAAACAGGGCGGTAAAATCATTGTTAATGTGGATGGATTTGATGCGAAGAACCTCCGTTTGGCAAATTTTCCGGATGGTGTAAATCCTTTGGAAGATAATAGTCTTGATGATTTTGAGGTGATCCGGATGGATGTTACAAAAATAACACGGGAAGCTCTGAAAGATTTTACAATGGGCACCAAGGAGAAAGATCGTGCAAAAAATATGTTTGTCCTTGGGTTTTTATATTGGATGTACAACCGGGATATGGATAATACCATCCGCTTTTTAAAAGAAAAATTTTCAAAAAATGAGGTCATTCGTGAAAGTAATCTTAAAGCTTTAATGGCTGGTTATAATTACGGTGATACCACAGAAACGTTTACTACAAGATACTCTGTTCAGAAATCCATTATGCCTGCGGGAACTTACAGAGGTATCATGGGTAATCAGGCAGTTGCTTTTGGGTTGATTGCTGCTTCGCAGAAAAGTAAATTACCCTTGTTTTTAGGAACATATCCCATTACTCCTGCCAGTGATATTTTGCATGAATTAAGCAAGCATAAATCCTTTGGCGTAAAAACGTTTCAGGCCGAAGATGAGATTGCAGCAATAAGTTCTGTAATTGGTGCTTCTTATGGTGGAAGCCTGGGTGTAACCACGACCAGTGGCCCTGGAATGGCCTTAAAAGCGGAGGCAATGGGCCTGGCAGTAATGTTGGAAATTCCTTTGGTTATTTGTGATATTCAGAGAGGTGGTCCATCTACAGGTTTGCCAACGAAAACGGAACAAAGTGATTTGTTGCAGGCTTATTACGGACGGAACGGAGAATGTCCTATGCCGGTTATTTCAGCCTCTACACCAAGTGACTGTTTTTACGCCGTGTATGAAGCCGTAAGGATAGCAGTAGAGCATATGACACCGGTGATATTTATGAGTGATGGATACATTGCAAATGGTGCGGAACCCTGGAAGTTTCCTCAGAGCAAGGATCTTGAAGAAATAAAAACAAATTTCAAAACAGAATTAGGTCATGGCGAGGAAGTATTTCAACCATATTTAAGAGATGAAAAACTTGTGCGTTCCTGGGCCATACCTGGTTTTGCAGGTTTGGAACATAGGGTAGGAGGTTTGGAAAAGCAGAACATCACCGGAAATATAAGTTATGATCCCGAAAATCATCAACTGATGGTAAAAATCCGCCAGGAAAAAATTGATAAAATCGCGGATTATATTCCTGAACAGGAAATAGATAATGGACATGATTCAGGAAAAGTTTTGGTGTTAGGATGGGGAAGTACTTATGGTGCCATTAAAAGTGCCGTGAGTGAATTGGTGAAGGAAGGTGAATCAGTTTCACATGTGCATTTACGTTATATCCGCCCATTCCCAAAGAACTTAGGGGATATTATTAAGAACTTTGAAAAAGTACTTATTCCGGAATTGAATAATGGTCAGTTGATTAAGATTATCCGGGATCAATATCTTGTAGATGCGAAGGGCTTAAATAAAATTATGGGTGTGCCGTTTGTAAAGCAGGAGATTCTGGATGAGGTAAAGAAGATGCTGAAGTAAACATGAATCCTGGAGCTATGAGCTATGAGCAATCAGCTATGAGCAATAGGCTTCGAGCTGTGAGCTTCGAAAAACTCTGAACTCCGAACTCCGAACTCCGAACTCCGAACTTTGAACTTTGAACT
>JBBSSE010000247.1:0-5083 GCA_038242375.1 Chitinophagales bacterium | reverse complement strand
ATAGAAATCATGCACATTCCACCAATTGGTTTCTTTTATCTCCAGTGAATTGCAACTTACAGTCAACCATGTTCCCGCTTTCAATTCCTGCACATTTTTGTAAGGAGTGTATTGCCGGTACAATGAGCCAAGACGTAAATAATGGTACAAAGCATTATTATCAACTTCTAAAGGGAGCATGCTTTTTAATCCATTTAATTCGCTGGCAAAGGCAAATTTATCTTTGTCAGAATAATAGTAAAGGGGTTTTTTACCTGCCCGGTCCCTTGCTATAAAAAGTTCATTTTTTATTTTATCATAAATTACAAATGCGAACATCCCATCCAGATGGTGTAGAAAATCTGTACCGAGTCGTTCGTATAAAAGCAGCAATGTCTCAGTATCTGATGATGTATTAGCGGATAGGTTGAACTGCTTTCTTAATTCACTGTGATTATATATTTCACCGTTAAATATAATGGTGTATTTATCGTGGAGTGCCATTGGTTGTGCTCCGCCTGCGATATCTAAAATGGAAAGTCTTAAATGAAGAAAACGCACATTCCCGGACTCATAGGTTCTTTGTTCATCAGGTCCGCGATGACGCATGGCGTTAATGACCTTATCATAAGAAAAATCGGAATTTATAGTTCCTGCAATTCCACACATCGTTACCCTGGGTTTTTATAATGGTGCAAAATAACTTTATTATACCTTAACAAAATAACTTGGCAGGAAATTTTATCAGTTAAAGGAAGTAACCAGTTCAATATTGTTCGCATGGGATAATTCTGCTTTCGCCAGCGATCTTTGAATTGCACGCTCTTTTACTTTTTCATATACAAGAAATAAGGAAATAGCATAAAACGGAAGGCAGGGGATTTTATAGCGGACAAGCGTGCCAAAGTTAATAGTGCTCGCTCCCACAAATACTCCAAACACAATGGCAAACATAAAACAATACATAATAAGTGGATCATTTAGAATTGTCCGGATAAATTGCAATGGGCCGGTTTTAAATAAAATGAACAAGGTGAAAAACATCAACAGCAGACTTTCAATTGCCGCGAGCATTTGGGTTATTTTACTTGCTTCCCAGATAAATGGCCGGAAGAAAGTGGCACCGATGGCATAGGGAGCTATCTTAATCAGACCAATAAAACTTGGTTCGAACTCTGTGCCTAAATTAAAATTAGACGCGGCATCTGCCTGCCCGGTTTTTTGTGAGAGGCCTGTATTCAGGTAGCTTATACTTGTGGTCACTTCATCTACAGCATATCCTCCTAATTCTGTATCAAATGAACTCATAACTTTTGAGAATACAAATATGCTTAGGACAATCAATGCAGGAGCGACTAACCATTTAAGAAAACTGCTTTTTACTTCCTTCATATTTTTAAGGATTATGAATAAAATCAAAAAGGGTAGGTAGGCTAAAATAATATAGACCTTTATTATTACAAGTAAATAAGTAAAGAATGATAAAATAACCAGGTTTTTCAGGATGCTTCTTCTCAAATACTTTATTTCATATAATGAATAGGTGATCCAGCCCAGGGATGCGATGCATAAAGTATCTTTTAATAGGCCTGAACTCCAAAAAACCACTGTTGGGAAAAAGAGGATACAAACGGCAAACTGCTTATGCATTTTTGGATATTGGTCATAGAAAAAAAGAAATAATTTCCAGAGACCGGAAAATCCAATGGCTGCAAAAATTAAATTGATTGGAGCATACCGCCCGAATGTGATAAAAGATAAAAGTGCATCAAACCGAATGACCATAAAATTTGCCTCGGCCGGAAAATACCCTGCGTTTGCCGGGTTCTTGATTAATGCCGGGTTAAATTCTTTTCCTGAACTAAATAGATATTGCAGATTTTGCGCATCTTTTAATATTAGTTGATATAAGTTTTTGCCTTCTGTGTGGTACAGGCTATATGAATCTCCTCCTGTGACAAGACCGTAGAAAATAATGAAAAAGATACTGGCAATTATTTTTAGCCAAAAAGCCTGGCGATGGTATTTTTGTAAGATCGGATCATCATACTTTTTCCGCTGTGCTCTAAAAATAAGGTAAAGCACCAGGATATATATCGGGGTAAGAATAAGGTCGCCAAAATCCATAACTGGGTATTGTGAAATTCATATGAAAGGATTAAAAATGGACTTTTTTAGTTTAAATATCATTAGGGGAATATTGTAAACTAAATTTCAAAGTTGTTTAGAATCCTTAATAGTTAATGAATAACGGAAATCCTTCTTTATTTATTGTTTTTAGGTTAAATTGTTGATTGGAAATACGGGATGAAGAGATGTGTTTTATTATTTTGAGCCTCAATTAATGATGCAAAGGGAATTAGAACGCAATTTTATTTATGAAGAAATCTATATTTATTTTTCTGTTAATCCTATTGTTTTAAATAGGCATTTAATACCCTATTTTTGCGGGCATCAAAAAAACATATATGGGTTTGAAACATAATTATTCCATTGAGCCCGAAGAAATTATTTTGATTCATGACAGAGAGGTGAATATTTTTAATATTACCGGGGAGAATATAGATAAAAAGGTGGTGGAGGAGTTTGGTGAGGAATGGCTCAGGTTCAGTGATTTTAATGATGAGAATATAAAGTCTGCGGCAGAGGAATATTTTGATATAGTGGATGACACCATTCTAAATAAACAAACCTATGCCCTGGATATTGGATGTGGCACCGGCAGATGGACAAGATATTTATCTTCCCGCGCCGGTTTTATTGAAGCAGTTGATCCCAGCAACGCGATTTTCGCGGCGGCTAAAATTTTAAAAGACAAAGACAATATACGACTTGCCCGGGCTTCTGTAGAAACACTTCCCTTTGAAGACGAAACCTTCGATTTTGTCATGAGCATAGGTGTGCTGCACCACATTCCTGATACGGCACAAGCGATGAGAGATTGCGTAAAAAAAGTGAAAAAGGGTGGCCATTTTTATGTGTATCTCTATTATAATCTTGAAAAAAGAGGACCTGTTTTTACCGGTTTATTTAAACTAAGCGATTTAATAAGAAGTGGTATTTGCAGGTTACCGGGTAATCTAAAAAAAATAGTATGTGATATTCTGGCAGTAACCGTTTATATGCCCCTGGTACTTAGTGTAAAACTGCTTTATTTTTTGGGATTATCGAAACTCGCTAAAAGAATGCCCTTAAGTGCTTATCACAACAAGTCCTTTTTCATAATAAGAAACGATGCTTTAGATAGGTTTGGAACAAGGCTGGAACAACGATTTTCCGCCAAAGAAATTTATGATATGATGGAAAGTGCCGGCCTTACGAATGTCATTCTTAGCCACGGTGTTCCTTATTACCATGCTATTGGGAAAAAAGTTTGATCAGGAATTTAATATTTCCGCATAAATCTGGTTGTACTTGTCAATGGCGTTTCCCAGGTTGTAATATTTTTTAGCAGCTTCCCTGATCCTTTTTTTATCAAATTCAATTCCGGTTGAAAGTTTAGTAGCCAGCTCTAAAAAGTTTTCTTTTTTCAAATCCTCCAGTACAATTCCAGATTGAGACTCATTCACTATTTGGGTGATATCTCCAACGCCGTTATTCGTGATGACGGGTATGCCTATGGCCATTATTTCTCCGTGTTTTGTGGGCGAGGAGGCTTGTTTGGAATAGCAAGGCTTTATAAAAAACATGGAATAGTTACTAAAAGATAAAAGAACCGGCACTTCTTCCCTATTAGCAGCTTTTATAATTATTCTTTGCTGATCAATACCATATGCAGCAGCCTTTTCATAAATAGCCTCATGGCCGTCGGGTGAAATGAAAAGAAATTTAATGGCAGGAATTTTATCCAAAAGAATTTTAAAACTTTCCATCATTTTGTCTGTAAGATACCAACTACCGATGGAACCCAGGTAGCTTATGATATAATCAGAAGGCTGGATTCCCAATTCGTTTGCAAAGGCTAATCTTGATTTTATCTCAATATTTTCCGGGTCGAAAAGTTCCATATCTACACTACATGGAATTACTTTCAGTGGAATACTATTTTTATATTCCGGCCACGCCTTTATGATCTTTTCGGCTGCATGTGTGAGGCAGACAATGCCATCATTTGCTTTAATCGATTCTGTTTCTTTGTTTTTTAAATATTGATAAACAGATCGATAAACAGGATTCTTTAAATTCCAGGAACCGGAATCAACTCTGCTGTCTGCAAAAAAATCTCTTAAATCGTTTAAAAATTTAATTCCAAATTTCTGCTTCATCCATAAACCAACAAGTGCAGGTGTTCCGGCACGTGTATGAACCATATCAAATGCCTGTTTTTGATGTAGTTGTTTTGCTTTTTTCTTTAAAGCGATTAAATCAAATACTGTTGAGAAAACAGGAGGATTTTTATGATATGGTATTGAAATCCACTTAATAGGATATGAGCTTAAAATACCTTCAATCTTCTCTTTATGAAGTAAATATTTATCTGGTTTATCACAGCTTAGAATCGTAAATTGATATCCAAACCGGGTAAGGCCAATTAAATATGGAATAACCTGGCTTTGCCCCAGTGGATCAGTCATCCCGTCATAGGATATGAATAGTATATTTTTCATCAAATATTTATTCTGTTATTTGAGCATAAATTCCCAGTAATTTTTTTAAATAATCTTTTCTGTTAAATTGTTTTGAATGATTAAGTCCAAAAAGAGAAAGTTCATTCAGAGGTTGTTCCCCTTCAAGAAATTCTTTGATAAGATTAAATAGTGAATGAGGGTCATTTAAATTAAAAAAAAGGGCATTATCAGAGGTGATTTCTTTCATAACAGGAATCGATGGAACGATTACAGGTAATCCACTTGCCATTGCTTCAATCACTGCTATTCCAAATCCTTCATTCTTTGAGCTCATTACAAATAAGTCATAATTATTCAAGTGATCAATTACATTATTGCAAGCTCCTTTGAAGGACACATTCAGTTTGTTCCGTGTTATTTCTAATTGCAGATTTTCAAACAAGCCGTGGTTTGTGTTACCAAAAATATCCAGCGTAACCGGAAAGTCTTTTAGCAAAGTAAATGTATTAATAAGGTATCCATAATTTTTGGCAACT
>JBBSSE010000246.1:0-5102 GCA_038242375.1 Chitinophagales bacterium | reverse complement strand
TGGGTTTCCGGTGAAGAATTACAGGAATGTTTGAAGAATACTTATTCGATGATTGAGGACATTCTGGAGTTAGGAGGTAGGAGTTCTTAGTTCTTAGTTCGGAGTTCAGAGTTCAGAGTTCGGAGTTGGAAGAATTCGTGAAATTCGTGCCTAAAATTCGTGTTTTTAAATTCCAAAATCCAATGCGAAGCATTCAACCTACAACCTGATACCTGATACCTGATACCTGATACCTACAACCCACAACCCAATACCAAACAACCTACCTCGGATACACTCCTCCCCTGCTATCATTTGAAGATCTTACCTGGTAAACGCTGTCCACCACATATTTTTCCATTCCTCGCCAAGGAAGAGCGCCAAGATATTCTTTATAGTGAACTTCTACTTCCTGGCCGGCATTATTTAAAAGCACATCGGCAACACTTTCACTCACTACGCTAAAATTAAAATCAATGCTCTGGATATTTTGGCGGAATCCACTTTGAATAATTTTTCCCTCATACGTTTTAAAAACATAGCCCTTTTTCATAAAAGTATTCAGCGTTCCGGCTTTTGTTCCGGTTCCGAATACCCAGAAAAACCGGACGTAGGAAAATATAACCAGGCCAAGTATCAATATAATAATTATGGTGCGGAATATTTTTCGTCCTCTCATTTTTAAAAATTTAATTGAAGATATTTAATTTTAAATTAAGGTTTGTAATTTTAATGAATATCGCTTATTCATTTTTCCCTTACCAATAATGGTTCAGCGGCGGCAATTGAAACCGTATCGTCCTCTTGCTTGTGTTTGAAAAAAATCATAAATAAAATAGCCACTATTAATGCATACGCAGCAAAGGAGAGCCAGATACCATTCCAGTCTTTTGTTCTATCTGCATAGGTAAAATATTCTTCAATCACCACCCCGCTTATCGCACTTCCAAATATAGCTCCTACCCCATTTGTCATCATCATAAAAAGACCTTGTGCGCTGGCTCTTATAGATGCGTCACTTTGGGTTTCTACAAAAAGAGAACCTGAAATATTGAAAAAATCAAATGCCATTCCATAAACAATACATGAAAGAATAATCATCCAAAGTCCGTCGCCGGGGTTTCCATAGGCAAACAAACCAAAGCGCAAAACCCAGGCAAACATGCTTATGATCATAACTTTTTTGATCCCAAACCTTTTAAGGAAAAAGGGTATTGCGAGGATAAATAATGTTTCTGAGATTTGCGATATAGACATAATAATAGCAGGATATTTTACCGCGATCAAATCTTTATAAACATCTATCTCAGCAAAATCATGTAAAAACGTATCACCATATGCGTTAGTAAGTTGAAGCGCTGCGCCGAGGAGCATAGCGAAAATAAAAAATACGGCCATTTTCCGGTTTTTAAAAAGTTTGAATGCATCCAAACCTAAAGCACCGGCAATGGAAGTACTTTTCACACGATTGAGCTGTGGCGGGCATTTAGGCAATGTAAATGCATAAATTCCTAAAACCATTGCGGCAGCAGATGCAACATAAAACTGTTCCGAAGAAGTTTCAATGTGCAATAAGCTAATTGTCCATAAAGCCACTATGAAACCGATTGTTCCCCAAACCCTGATGGGTGGGTAATCTGTTACAACATCCAGGCCTTCTCGCTTTAAAGCAGAATAAGCTACGGCTATAGAAAGAGATATTGTTGGCATATAAAAGCACATATTCAGAAGCATGACCCAAAACATGGTTGTCGGGTCTTTTACCATTGGTAATGTAAACAGGACAACCGCTCCAAGAAGATGACAAATGCCTAAAAGTTTTTCTGCATTGATCCATTTATCCGCAACGATCCCTAAAAGAGCAGGCATAAATAAAGAAGCAATTCCCATGGTAGAAAAAAGTGCGCCGAAAGCTGAACCTGTCCATACACTTGTATTAGTGGCGGGATCTATTAATGGATACAGTTTTGGTAATGTTTGAAACCAATAGGCCCCAATGGTAATAAGCCACGACCCCCATACAAAAAATTGGAGAAAGATCATGACAATGAGACGGAATTTAATATTCTTCATAAGCCGAATTTAGAGACATTATTTTTTGGTTACAAAAGAGTGCATTTATCCCTTTAGCAAAATATAGATTTTTGCACTTTTAATACAAGTATGCGTTGAAAGTTTTTTGAAAGATAAGAGAATTACCAAAATATTTTTAACTAAGTTTTCATTTCAACTTAAATTATTATTTTGCACCAAATAAATGCAATAATTTACGAGTATGCTTTCATCAAAATATTAAAACGTTAACTGTTGAAAAAAAACCTGCTTCTCACCTTCTTTTTTTTTGTTCTTAGCCTTCCCCTGATTGCTCAGCAACCATTAAAAGCGATCAATGCAAAAAACACTTTACGCTGTGCTACCCAAATAAGCATTGAAGAAACGATCAAAAAAAATCCTGCCATCATAGAAAAATGGAAAAAAGAGGGTGAAAAACAGTTTAGCGCTTATTTGCAGAGACAGGCATTAAAGAGAGGTCCATCAACAATTGAGGAAACGGAAATCATTATTCCAATTGTATTCCATCTCATAGATGATTCGACAAAATTAAGCGGTATTACAGATAGAGATATTTATGAGCAAATAGAACTGCTGAACCATGCATTTGGCGGCACAAAAGCGGACACTTACCAAAAAGTTATTCCAAAAGAAATATATAACCGACTTGGCCGGGTACCCATAAAATTTGTCCTCGCAAGAAGAACACCTACAGGTAATCTCACCTCCGGAATAGAGCGAAGAGTGAACACCACTCCGGAACGTATAAGGATCAAATCATTCAATACCGGCGGACTGGATGCATGGGATACAGAAAAATACCTGAACGTGTGGGCAGGCAGTTTTTCAGGAGATGATGATGGATTGCTGGGAATAGCTACTCCCCCATTTTATACAAGTGAAGGTCCACAGGGTGTTGTCATGGCATTATACGCCTTGCCATTTACCAGCAGTACGTCCAGGAGTTATTATCCTGCTTATTCCGAAGGTGGAACTCTTATTCATGAGATTGGCCACTATTTTTATTTATGGCACACCTTCGGAGATTCCTATGTATGTAATAATAATGACTTCAGAATCCAGGCCGGATGGCCATTACCCCAGGGAGCAGGGCCTGAAGGAGATGATACTCCGGAAGAAAAATCGGATGATGAGGGAAATGCTAATTTTGGAAATCCTAGTCAAAACTATTCTGATGGTTGCGCTTCCACATCTTTTGGAGAGATGTATGGAAGCTTTATGAATTATTTTGATGACCGTGCTATCTTCATGTTTTCGGAAGGCATGAGAAATAGAGTAACCGGATGCATTGATTTATACCGTGCCGCTTTAAAAACGTCCAATGGCGCGACGCCTCCGATGGCTGTTACAGACGCCTACCTGGTAACAACCACTCCAAGAGGCACGCCGGAACGCAGAGCTTATGTCGTAAATAATACTCCCTTAAATGTTATTGTCCGCAATTATGGAACAACGATTTTAAATCGGGTTACTGTCAATGTAAAATTAAATAGCAATCCCCCTGTGGCCACTACATTCGCTTTAAATCTTGCACCGGGAAGCGATACCACTTTATCAGTTGGAAATCTAACTGGTCCAAACGGAACGCATACTCTAACTGTATCCACTTCAAATCCCAATAGTGCGACGGATGCATTTTCTAATAATGATTCACTTCAATCATTTATTTTTATATCAAATACTTTATTGAATGCTCCCTTTTCACAGGATTTCAGTGGCAGTGTATTTCCTCCTGACGGATGGCGCATTTGGAATCCGAACAACAATACCACCTGGGAAAGAAATGCGATTTCCGGATATACTGCGGCCGGTGCAGCTACTGTACAAAACTATACCTATAACGGAGGAGGACAATTGGATGAACTGATCACACCTGAAATAAATACGGGTGTTGCTGATTCATCCCTTCTTACATTTAAGGTAGCATATAAAGTATATGACATAAAAGATGTATCTCACTGGGATGGATTGGAAGTGTATATTTCAAATGATGGCGGAATCAATTACAATTTGGCCTATAAGAAAACAGGAAACCAATTAAAAACAACGACGGCTGCAGCTACATCTGCATTTACTGCCCCGCCATCTATTCCGGTGAATTGGAGAAATGAGACAATCAATCTGACCCCATATTTAAAGGCTGGTCAGCATTTATTAATAAAGTTCAGAAATGTAACGGCTCATGGCAACAATCTATACCTTGATGACATTTCCATTTCTGCGCACGTTTCTTTAGATAGGGATGTTTTACCGACTTCAATTACCAATGTACCCGAATATGTTTGTGACGGAGCTATTACGCCTTCTGTATCCATCAGAACAGATGGAGCAAATACATTAACCTCTTTAAAAATAAATTATAAGATAGACAACGGAAATGTTCAAAGTATGAATTGGACGGGATCACTTTCCCAGAATAATTCAGCAACAGTAGCACTTCCTAATCTACCTACTCAGTCCCCGGGAGAACATACTTTAACGATTTTCACATCCCTTCCAAACGGACTGAATGATTTGAATGTACGAAATGATACGATCAAACAAATTTTCTATACAATGGGAAAGGCAGAATCTCCGGTTACAGTTGATTTTGAGAATGTGAACTTTCCTCCTGCACAATGGGTTATTGCCAATGCAGATAAAGGCATTACCTGGCAAAGGACTACTTCCGCCGCATCAAGAGGTGTGGGTTCTATGGTGATCCCTAGTTTCAGGTCAACATCGTTTAATAGCATCGATAAATTCATCTCTCCTGTAGTAAGTGGAAACGAACTATATGATTCCGTTTTTGTTTCTTTTGATTATGCTTATGCAACAGGCCTTTCATCCGGTGCCGGAACCAATTGGGATACGTTGGAAATAGCTATCACAACAGATTGTGGAAACACCTTCACCACCGTATGGAAAAAATTTGGAGCAGAATTACAAACAATACCAGGATCTGGTAATCCTGTTGTAGAATATGTAGCACAACCAGGAGATTGGAAAAATATTACGATTCCTTTATTTCCTGTGACAGGGAATAAGAATTTCCAGGTATTCTTTATTTC
>JBBSSE010000245.1:0-5108 GCA_038242375.1 Chitinophagales bacterium | reverse complement strand
GCTGGGACTCGAACCCAGGACCCTCCCGATAAAAAATCGGGATGCTCTTCCAACTGGTTACTTCGTAAGACATAAAAAAACCCGCTGTGAAGCGGGCTGTTAGTGATTTGGCTGGGACTCGAACCCAGGACCCATACATTAAAAGTGTATTGCTCTACCAACTGAGCTACCAAATCTTAAAAGATTAAAAAGAAATAAGGATCACAGTTGTGATCCTTATTTTGTGATTCGGCTGGGACTCGAACCCAGGACCCATACATTAAAAGTGTATTGCTCTACCAACTGAGCTACCGAATCTTTACGAAACATTCCGTGGTGGTTACCGTGGTATGTTTTTTAAAGGAGTGCAAAAATAAGAGAAAAATGATTCGCACCAAACTTTTAATAAAAATATTTCTATAAAAGGGATTTCACTGTGAGGGACATTAAGCTATAACTCACTACCTCCTTATATTACAGCTTGCAGAAAGAAAAATAAAAAAAGTTTACATTTACTTTTTTCTTAATTAACAATAAGGGATCAGAAATCATTTTATTATTCATTATTACGCACCCGTTTCTTTGTTTTAATAACGATTTCTTAAAGCGCTCCATCCACCTTATTTTTGCGCAAATAAAAATCGGATGTTTAAAGATAAAGTAGTTGCAATTACAGGTGGAACGGAAGGAATCGGAAAAGCACTGGTGGAGGATTTTTTGAAAAGAGGGGCTAAAGTAGCCACATGCTCCCGCACACAGGAGAAGCTGGATATCCTGATGGATCAAAATGCCGGAAAACCATTATTTATCCAAAAGGCGGATGTGAGCAAGGAGGAAGATTGCAAAAATTTTATTGAAGGAACTATTCAGGCCTTCGGCAAAATTGATATCCTGATTAATAATGCAGGGATTTCAATGCGCGCTATGTTCAAGGATACAGAACTGGAAACTTTAAGAAGAGTGATGGATATTAATTTTTGGGGCACAGTCTGTTGCACCAAATTCGCTTTGGAATCCATCACAGCAAATAAGGGAAGTATTGTAGGAGTTTCATCTATTGCCGGATACCGCGGACTTCCGGGAAGAAGTGGATATAGCGCCAGTAAATTTGCTGTGAACGGATGGCTGGAAGCATTAAGAACAGAACTTCTGCACACCGGAACAAATGTACTTTGGGTATGTCCGGGATTTACAAAATCCAATATCCGGAACGCAGCTTTAAATCATGAAGCAAAGGCACAGGGAGAATCTCCTTTGGAAGAAAATAAATTAATGACTTCTGAAGAATGTGCTCAACACATCATCAAGGCGATAAAGAAACGAAAGCGCACACTCGTTCTGACATTTACAGGAAAGCAAACTGTATTTATGAATAAATATTTCCCATCGTTGACGGATAAATTGACGTATAAATTCTTTTTTAAAAACGGGGAATTGAAAAAGTAAACCAAAAATACATATTTGATCATTTTTTTAAATGATTTAAATAGTAGTTTTAAGGCGCAGGTAAATAAATTTAGTACATCGTTTTTCAAATACATTAATGGCTTTAATTACATTAACTTCAGATATTGGGCGGCAGGATTATTTGACCGGCGCTGTAAAGGGCAGGCTCTTACACATAAACCCGGACTTTAAAATCATCGATGTCTCGCACGAACTGACACCTTTTAATTATCCGCAAACTGCTTACATCTGCCGCAATGCAATTAAAAATTTCCCTCCCGGCACATTTCATATTATCCTCGTAAATCTTTTCGATAAAAAACAAAATCATTTATTATTTATTCAGCACAACGGGCAATATATCGGGTGTGCCGATAATGGGTTGATCACCATGATTCTGGAAGAAACACCTGAGAAGATCGTAGCACTTCCTATGAAAGCCTCCGAGCAAAAGAACACTTTAAATTGTGCGAAAATATTTGGGACGGCTTACCAGCAAATTTTAAATGGAAAATCCATGGAAGAAATAGGTGATGATTCTGTTTCCATTGAAGTGAAGAATCCTTTCCGCCCTATGCATGGACCAAAATACATTGAAGGGCAGATCATTTTTATAGACAATTTTGAAAATGTTATCGTCAATATCACCAAAGAGGATTTTGAGGAACAACGGAAGGGACGAGGTTTTAAGATCGTGTTTAAACGGGATGAAATCATTGACAAAATCAATGAAACCTATGCAGATGTAAATGAAAGCGAAAAGGTGGCTATCTTCAACTCGGCAGGGTATCTGGAAATTGCAATCAACAAAGGAAATGCTGCAGGGCTTTTTGGCCTGGAAGGCTACGCGGAGAAACAAAATATGCAAACCCAATACATGCAGAACAGGCTGCTTTACCAGACAGTAAAAATATTTTTTGACTAATCCCGATTCAAATCTTTTTAAGAATAAACAGGATAAATTTACTTTTTAAACAATAAAAAAAATCATGAAAAAAACAATTCTAAGTGTACTTGCTATGAGCATGATCACTCTGGTTTCGGCACAGGTAAAAATGCCGGCACCTTCTACCGCTCAGACTATTAAACAGGAATTTGGAATGTCAAGCATCGAGCTGACTTATTCAAGACCAAATGTAAAAGGACGTACTATAATGGGCGACCTGGAACCATGGAACGTAATGTGGCGCACAGGCGCAAATTCTGCTACAAAAATTACGTTTAATGACGATGTAGAAATGTTTGGCCATAAGGTAGCTCCCGGATCTTACGCGATTTATACCATTCCTCAAAAAAACGGAGAGTGGACATTTATTCTGAATAAAGGTGCTGATAATTCCGGCGTATCCGGCTACAAAGAATCAGAGGATGTATTCCGTGAGAAGGTAAAAGTTGGTAAAAACCCGGCTACAGTAGAAACATTAACGATGCAATTTTCTGATATAAAGCCGGAGAGTTGTGTGTTGAATATTAAATGGGATAACTTCTCCATAAAAGCACCAATCACAACAAATATTAAAGACAGGGTGCGCGCGCAAATAGAAGAAGCGCTTAAGTCTGATAAAAAACCTTATTGGCAGGCTGCTCAGTTTTATGCTGACATGGATAACAATAAAGCCAAAGCAATAGAAATGATTGATGGTGCTATTGCGCAGGCGCTCACACCTCCTTTTTACATGGTTTATTATAAGGCTGTTATCCAAAAAGATATGGGTGACAAAAAAGCCGCAATGGAAACTGCTAAACAGGCTCTGCAGTTAGCAAAAGATGCTAAGAATGACGCGTATGTGTTGTTGAATGAGAAATTGATGAAGGGGTTGAAATAGGCTTTAGGTGCCAGGTGCCAGGTGTCAGGTGTCAGGCAGGAGGTATTAGGTGTAGGTTGATAATTCCTGAAAAAAATAAATTATTAGGAGCAATTAAAAAATATTTTTAATTGCTCCTTTTTTTTATTAATCTCGTGATTGATCATTATTATTTGGCAAGAAAATGAAAAATGCCAGAATGCTTTTCAAACCCTGACTCAACTACTTTCTATCTATTATTCAAAACCAATTTCTCAAACAATTCCTGAAGTGTTTCTGCGGGGTCATCACAAAATCCGGGATGCACCTTGGATGTTTGCAATACAGTGCTTCGCGTTGCAGTAAGCCAGCGAAAGCGCTCTGCGGGAGGTAATTTTCCTATCGGGCCTGAACAATCTCTTCCCCTCGTGATCAAATGAAATCCATGAAGGTATTTTTCCAGGTCGATATTTTCTATATCTACCTTAAAAGAATTTAAATGGTTTGGGTCAATTAAATATTGGACGTCCAGGAATTTCTTCCCTTTGCAAAAAAGGATCACGCCGGCATTAAAAAATTCTTCACGTTCTACCCTTGGAACAATCCGAACCACTGCATATTCAAATAAGTGTTTTCCTTGCATCCTGGGCTTCTTTTACAAAATTTGGTGAATGAATAAACCGGTTAGTCAGATAATATGCGTAAGCTTCTCTGTGGCTTTCAGCAGTATCAAAGGGAGAATCTATTAAAAGCCATTCATCCGGCACTAATTGAACAATGCGGTGAATGGTTTCTTCTGAAATCAGGTTATGACTGAATTCATCTGCCCATTCCATTTTGGATGCCATCGGCAATAAAACATGATTTTTAATTAAAGGGAAAATTTGAGTGGCATGCTCCTGCCAGTTATCCCAGGAATGATGAAAATATAATGATGCTCCATGATCGATCAGCCACAGTTCTTTTTGCCACAAAAGCATGTTCGTGTTCTTAACGGTTCGATCCACATTTTTTATCAGGTTATCCAGCCACACAATCCTTGAAGCCAGTTCCGGTTCTATTGTGGTCACCACAGGATCAAACGTAGTGGAACCTGCGAGGTAATGTAATCCTAAATTTAAACCGGTACTTGCTTTTAAAAGATCCTGAATTTCCTCATCCGGTTCTGTACGGCCATAAGCTTCATCCACATTACAAAAAACGATTTCAGGTATTTTTAATTCCAATGCTTTGGCCAATTCGCCTCCGATCAATTCTGCAATAAGAGCTTTTACACCTTGCCCTGCGCCACGAAATTTCAATACATACTGGAATCCATCATCCGCCTCCGTAATGGCAGGCAAAGACCCACCTTCGCGCAAAGGCGTAACGTAACGGGTAACATTAACGGTTCTTATTTCCGGAGAATAATTTTTCATGAGGCACAAACATAGTTATTGAGAAGGAATATTTTTGAATTTCTTAAAGATCTGTTTTTAAGTCTGCTACGGAAAGTGATTTTTCAGAGTACAAAGAGTACAAAGGTAAAAAACACGTCGTATTTTTTATTTATTTCGAAGGAATAAACTCTTCGTGTGCTTATTGCCTTAGTGGTATATTCTTTATTTTGCTCATCTGCGTTCTAAAGGGCTTTTAGTCATTTTTTCTTTTGGATCTGTCAGCGTAAACTTATTTTTGGTTGTTTGAAAACTTAATAACACCTTGATTAATGGATTAAAATACAATGGCCCCATTTTTTCTACCAGAAGGTATTACGAACAAACCGGCTTTGTTTCTTACTGAAAAACTATCTTAGTCACTATGAAATTACTTTGGAAATATCTGCATCCGCAACGGTACACAATTTTGGTCGCACTCCTTTTTGCAGCAGTTTCCCAAATATTAAATATGATCGATCCG
>JBBSSE010000244.1:0-5109 GCA_038242375.1 Chitinophagales bacterium | reverse complement strand
TGTACTTTTTGCTCATTTTCCTCGTAATACATTTCTTCCCAATCCTCCTCCTCTTCTTTTCCCTGAACAATAGATTCTGTTTGTTTTTGTATTACCGGATGAATATTTAATCCAGAATTCATTTGTAATTGCAACCTTGAAAATTGTATCTCATAGTAGGCATTTGAATCCTCAAGGGACTTAATTTTAGAGTTTAACCGGGATAAAGATTGATTATAAAATCCATCCCGTGAAGTTCCGGCTTTTCGAAATTTAAAAAGGAATGGCTTATCCAATAAGAAAAACTCTTTACTGGTTACAAGCATTTTGTAAACCAATACAGCAGTAGCTATTAATACGATTAGGGATACGATCCAAATCAAAGCAATCATGGTAATTTCTTTTTGAAAATAAATAAAACTCCAGGGGGTTATTTTCTTAGAATTTACAAAGGATATACTTGCAGATTGACGATCAATTTACAATATGGATATTTATTGGGAGTGTAATTTAATACAAATTATCCGGTTACCAAAGTCCCGATTTTTTCGCCTGTTACCACCTGCAATAAAGTGCCGGGAGAATCCATACCAAACACAATGATCGGAAGATTGTTTTCCATGCACAAGGTAAAAGCAGTCATATCCATGACCTTAAGGTTTTTGGTGATACACTCCGAAAAGGTGATGGAATCATATTTCTCTGCGAGAGGGTCCAATTCAGGATCTGCGGAATAAATTCCGTCCACACGGGTTCCTTTCAGAATTACATCCGCTTTTATTTCAATAGCTCTTAGGGAGCCGGCTGTATCTGTTGTAAAATATGGATTACCTGTACCTGCTCCAAAGATAACCACACGCCCTTTTTCGAGGTGGCGAATGGCCCTCCTTCGAATATAAGGCTCAGCTATTTGTTCCATTTTTATTGCACTCTGAAGACGTGTGTATACGCCTTCTTTTTCGAGCGCACTTTGTAAAGCCATTCCGTTAATAACCGTTGCTAGCATGCCCATATAATCTCCCTGGGCTCTTTCAATGCCGGTTTCTGCTTCATTCATTCCGCGATAAATATTTCCACCTCCAATAACAATGGCTACCTGCACACCCAGATCGGTAATGAGTTTGATATCCTGGGCGTATTGACGTAATACGACAGAATCAAGACCAAAGTTTTTGTCACCCATCAGGGATTCGCCGGAAAGTTTTAATAGGATTCTCTTAAATTTTGGAAGCATATTTTATTGCAGATTATTCTACTTTTAAATGAATGTAGATGGATAATGGAAGATGCGCTCCTATACTTTACAGGTTTGCAACTTCTTTTTGAAATCGCTGCAAGTTAATGGAATTATCACGTTTATTCAAAGAGAAATTACAGAGAGAAAAAAAATGAATGACAGAAAAATTAAACGGATTCAGAAAAATTGAAATTCAGAAAATCCATTAAAGAGCATATTTTTTAACCATTTCTTCCAAGGCAGAAATATCAAATGGTTTTGCGAGGTAATCATCGGCACCTGCCTCCCTGGCAAGATCCTCCACGTTATTATTCGCTGAAATATAAATCACGGGAATATGACTCACTTCTTTATTAGCTTTAATGATTTTTGTGGCCTCCACGCCACTGATATTTGGAAGCCAGTTATCCATGAAAATAATATCCGGCCCGAATTCCATCACCTGCACATCCGGATTATCCGATATCATGGAAGTTTTTATTTCACATCCGAAATCTTCCAATATAAGTGTACATAATTCCAATAACTCCTCATTATCATCAAAAATAAATACCTTTTTTTCTGCCGACATTTTGTGGTTTTCGTTTAACTACTTTAAAGTTTGTTTATCCAATCCGCTATTTCTTCTATTTGCAAAAGAGCATCGTAATCTACATATAATCCCGCTTGCGCAGGCATATAAGAAACCTTGGCGGAATCCGGGTGTTGGATTATTACCCTTCCGCCCATTTTTTTTATCTTTAGTAAACCATTTACTCCATCCGCATTGGCACCCGAAAGCAATAAACCGACCAACTTTTCTTTATATACTTCCGCAGCGCTTTCAAAAGCAACATCAATTGAGGGCCTTGAATAGTTTACCTTTTCTGAATGATCGAGGGAGAAGGTGGAATCCCTTTCTACCAGCAAATGATAATCAGACGGTGCCAGGTAAATAACTCCCGGCTTAACCGGATCTTTCTCTTCTATTTCCTTAACGGGAATATTCGTCCGGGAAGAAAGTAAATCTGTGAGCAAAATATCGGCTCCCGGTTTTCTATGCAAAACGATCACGATGGCAAAATCAATATCTTCCCTTAGCCGCGGAAGTACTTTTAAAAGAACATCCAGGCTACCTGCCGATCCTCCAATCCATATCGCCTCACAATTACTCATTACTTATTTTCCTCCAGATTTTTTCATTTCCTGTTTTCTTATACTTTTTATTTAATGATTTTTCAGAAAGAGTTTCTTTCGTTCCGAGGGCAAGGTACCCGAATGTATCAAGGCTTTCATCAAAAAGTGTAAAAACTTTTGATTGCAATTCCCGGTCAAAATAGATCAGTACATTCCTGCACAAGATTAGTTGAAACTCATTAAAAGATGTATCAGAAACTAAATTATGCGTAGAAAAAACAATCTTATCTCTTAATGCCTCATTAAATTTTGCAAGTGAATAATTGGCCGTATAATAATTTGAAAAATCTTCCCGTCCTCCTGATTCAATATAATTTTCAGAGTATTGTTTCATTTTATTCATTGGAAACATTGCCTTAGCTCCTTTTTCCAATACAAATGAATTAATATCTGTGGCGTAAATCAGGGATTTCCTGAGAAGATTGAATTCTTTTAATAAAATGGCCATTGAATAAGCCTCTTCTCCCGTGCTGCAGCCGGCTACCCAAATACGAATGAAAGGATACGTTCCGAGGTTGGGCATTATTTCTTCTCTAACATACCTATAAAATCCCGGGTCACGGAACATTTCGGTTACATTAATAGTTACCTGCTCCAAAAACCGGTTAAAATAACCTGCATCTGAGCGCAATTTATACCTGAATTCAGCAAAACTGACCATTTTATCCAACGCGTATAAACGAAGTATCCGTCTTTTGAAAGAAGCACGTGAGTATCCCGAAAAATCATAACCATAAATGTCAAAAGCATCTGCCATCAGCGTATCTATCTGATCATCCATTTTTTCTGTAGAACTCAAAATCATTTATATAAGTTTATTAATCAACCGGAGCAATTCATTTATCTGAACAGGCTTGGATACATATCCGTCCGCACCGGCAGCCAGGCATCTTTCTCTATCACCCATCATAGCCTGAGCTGTCACTGATATCACGGGAATTTTATTTAAATAAATATCCTTTTTCATTTCTGAAATTGCTTCATACCCATCCATATCGGGCATCATCATATCCATCAAAACCAGGCCAATTTCATTATTTGACCTCATCATCTCCAAACCTTCTTCCGCGCTTGAAGCAGAAACACAGCTAAATTTTTTCGTTTTCAATACAGCATTTAAGGCGAAAACATTCCTGCTGTCATCATCGATGATTAAGATTTTTGTCTGCTGATCCATAAAAATTATATCAAATTTTATCGTATAACCATACCCTTAATAAAGATACCAGCTGATCTATGTCGACCGGCTTTGAAATATAATCTGAAGCTCCTGCAGCAATGCATTTTTCCCTGTCTCCTTTCATTGCTTTAGCAGTAACTGCCAGAATAGGAATTTTTTTAAATTCCTGGTTGCTTCTTATTTCACGGATTGTCTGATAACCATCCATTTCCGGCATCATCATATCCATTAATACTACATCTATATTCTTATTTTCTTTAAGCATTTTAAGAGCTTCTTTTCCATCAATTGCTGTCACCACATTCATTTTATGCGATTCGAGGGTTTTTGTGAGCGAAAATATATTTCGCACATCATCATCAGCCACCAGAACGGTTTTATCTTTTAAAACATTTCTAAGAGCAGCCAAATTTTCATAATTGGATTCCGGTAATTTGAAGATATTTTTTTCTTCCACCAGGTGCAGAAATAATCCGGCTTCATCCAGTATCCTTTGGTAGGAATGAGCTGTTTTTACCACAATAGAATCAGCGTATTTTTTGATCTTATTTTGTTCTACCATGGAAAGATCTTTCCCGGTGAAGACAATGATTGGAAGATTTTCCAGCCCCTTATTTTTTTTGATACTTTCCAGAGCCTCGTAGCCCAATTTATCCGGAATACCCATATCCAAAATAACGCAATCTATGCCCCCGCTTTGTAAAGCGGAAATACTCTCATTTAAATTATCACTTATGAGTGAGGTTATATGATTAACACTTAAAAAATAACTTAGCGCTTTTGCATGTTGATTATTTTCCTCAACTATAAGCACTTTTTTGGGATGTTTAGTGAGCGCATTTTCCAGTTTTTCAAAAACAACTTTCATTTGCTCCAAAGCAAATGGCTTATCAATAAAATCAACAGCTCCTTTTAATAAACTTTCACGTTTTACTTTTAGGGAGGACATAATATGAACCGGAATCGATTTTGTTTCCGGATTTGACTTAAGTTCCTCCATTACCTGCCATCCATCTAAAACAGGTAATTGAATATCTAATAAAATTGCGCGGGGCTTATATTTTATAGCCATTTCAATTCCCTCATCACCTCTGACAGCCACGATACCTTTATATTTTTTTTGACGTGTATAATCCAATAGTATTTGAGCAAAAACCGTATCATCTTCCACAATCAGAATAACCTTATCTCCGGGTTCAATTGCCTGCCGGTCATCCGGTATTTTACCCGGAATATGATCCACCACAAATCGTTTTTCTACCTTTGCCACAGTTGACAGAGGAATGAATTCCGGCTTTATGACAACCATTGGCAACTGAGCTTCCTCCTTTTGATCATTTATATCAGCCGGAACTCTCATTATAAATTCACTTCCTTCCCCTTCAATACTTTTTACTGAAAGAGTTCCTTTTAGTAGTCGCGTAAGTTCCCTGCTGATAGATAAACCTAAGCCGGTTCCACCAAATTTGCGTCTCGTAGATCCATCAGCCTGCTTGAAAGCTTCAAATATAATTGCCTGCTTTTCAGGTGCAATTCC
>JBBSSE010000243.1:0-5135 GCA_038242375.1 Chitinophagales bacterium | reverse complement strand
TCAGAAGGAGTTTCATGACCACGGGATACTTTTGGAGTATTGGAAGCAATACTTTGATTATCGGGGGCAGGATCGCCTTTTACTAAAGGTTGCACATCGCCCATTCCTTCTTCTTCATTTCCCAGGTTTATATCAATTAAATCCTGTTCCACATATTTGGGGGTGGCTTGCATCGGCCAGGTATAAAGGAGTGCTATCAGCAGAAAAAATCCACAGATAAGTGCGGTGTACATTAACGCCTTTTTGTTTTTTTCTGCCTCAAAAGAAGAGTTTATTGTAGTCGATTCCACTGTAGATAATTTTTAATATGCTTCAAATCTAATCAATTGATAAAACTAACGCGGATTAAAATTGTTAAAAACGCATGATAAGTTTTTCGGTTATAGTCTTGCTCCAAAAAGCAGGCTTCCAATTCTGACCATATTACTTCCTTCTTCCAAAGCAATCTTATAATCCGCGCTCATTCCCATAGATAAAATATACGGTTCTTTTTTCCCGTTCCCGGAGATACTTCCTTCCTCATTTGGATTGGATTTGCCTGGTTTAAAATAAGTATCGAATATCTTTTTTAGTCCTCTGAATTCATTACGGATCTTTTCTTCATCATCTGTAAATGTTGCCATGCCCATCAAACCTCTCAACCGCACATTTTTAAATTTTGACAAATCACTTTCAGGATTACCGGGGGAAAGAAATTCCTTTAAATCATTTTCATCAAAACCAAACTTCGTCTCTTCATCCGCGATATGAATCTGTAAAAGACAATCAATTTGACGTTCATTTTTTAATGCTTGTTTGTTGATCTCTTTTAATAAAGCCGGGCGGTCCACTCCGTGAATCAGGTGTATAAAAGGAGTGATGTATTTTACTTTATTTGACTGAAGGTGACCGATAAAATGCCAGCGGATGTCTTTGGGTAATTTTTCATATTTATCCACCAATTCCTGTACATAGTTTTCTCCGAAATCTCTTTGGCCTTCCTTGTACAATTGCAGGATTCTTTCTTCAGGTTGAATCTTTGAGACTGCTACCAGCGTTGCATTCGCAGTATTCAGTTCTTTTATAATTCTTGTGTAATTCTCTTTATTACTGTTCAAAATATTTAATGATTTAATTCGTAAGCTAAATATAATTCAACTTCATTTTTATCCGGGAAGGTAGAGTTCGTAATCCAAAACCTGGAAAACAGATCATTTTTCGTGGTAAACCGCACAGCTTTTTCCACTTCGGGGTGATGCTTTCTTTTATGTTTATTTTTGTTGGCTTTAATTACATCCTTTTTTGAAAAAAAATTACCAAGTTGATCTTCAAGTTGTTTTATTGCCTGTGCGGCTAATAATTTTCCTTCACTTGTTGAGTCAAAGGAAATGGACGAATATATATACAAGGAGGTGACTTTTCGTGGAGGTAATTGATTGAATCCGAAAGAATTGAATCCACCTTTTTTCATCTTTAATTTTTTATCTAATCTTGTTTTTCCAATAATCTGAATCGAGATAGTGGAATTTTTAAAAGGGGAAGAGAACCCTGGTTTTTGAAGTTCAAAATTCAGGTTAATAGAATCATTCACCTGTGTAAATATTTTTTTCTTAAACACCAGGGAAGAGTCATTTTCAATACCTGCTATCCATTCTCCAAAGTTTTCAAATTCTACCGGAATAAAATAATATTCCTTGAGAGATTTTACGAATTCCGGATCCCAGTTCTGGCTTTTTGCTGAAAGGGAAATAAGTAGAATTCCGAAAAAAAGAATCGAACCTTTCATAAGGGGATGTTTTGATAAATTTAAACTTAATCAAATAGTTTGATTCATTCAAGCTAATTTTTTTTATAAACCAACCTGTATTTGAAAATTTATTGCGCCCATTGAAAAAAATAATATATCAAGTGTCCACCTAAAAAAAATGTGCAATTTTTATTTGCACATTTGTAAGTATAGAATGTTTTTTTAGACCGTTATTTTAAAATCGATCTGCTGATAACTATCCGCTGCATTTCAGAAGTTCCTTCATATATCTGGGTGATTTTTGCATCCCGCATCATTCTTTCTACATGGTATTCTTTTACGAAACCATAGCCACCATGAATTTGTATTGCTTCTGTTGCGGTCCACATAGCAGTTTCACTTGCAAATACCTTGGCCATAGCTGCACTCTGTGTATAATCCTGCTTAGTATCTTTTTGCCAGGCTGCACGTAAACAAAGTAACCTGGCAGCGTTAATACGTGTTGCCATATCGGCTAATTTGAACTGAATGATCTGGTGATTTTTGATTTCCGTACCAAAGGCTTTCCTTTCCTTCGAATAAGCAATGGCTCTCTCCATCGCGCCTGAAGCTATTCCTAATGCCTGGGAGGCAATGCCAATTCTTCCACCGGAAAGCGTCATCATGGCGAATTTAAATCCAAATCCATCGGGTCCAATGCGGTTTTCTTTTGGAACTTTCACATCCGAAAATAAAATACTATGCGTGTCACTTCCGCGGATTCCTAATTTGTTTTCCTTAGCTCCTACGGTGATGCCGGGCGTATCTTTTTCTACGATAAATACATTAATCCCATGGCTCTTTTTTTCAGGATGTGTTTGAGCAAATACAAGATATGCAGAAGCTGAATTGCCATTTGTGATCCAGTTTTTCACCCCATTCAATAAATAATGATCATCTTTTTCTTCTGCGGTCGTTCTTTGTGATGTAGCATCACTTCCAGCTTCGGGTTCACTTAAAAGAAAGGCTCCGATATAAAGTTCCCCATCTTTTTTACCTTGGGCCAATGGGGTAAGGTATTTTTTCTTTTGTTCCTCATTTCCATATGCTTCCAGGCCATAACATACAAGACTATTATTTACACTCATGACAACACTTGTACTTGCATCTATTTTACTGATTTCTTCCATGGCCAATACATAGCTCATAGCATCCAGACCGGCACCACCATAATCCGTACTTACCATCATGCCCAAAAAACCAAGATCTGCTAATTTTTTTACCTGTTCAAGCGGGAATTTTTGGTGTTCATCCCGTTCAATTACACCAGGAAGACATTCATTTATTGCAAAATCGCGTGCCGCCTGTTGAATCATTAATTGCTCTTCCGTTAATTTAAAATCCATAGAGGTATTTTTAAGTGGTTGCAAAAGTAAGATATTTATATTACCAATAAGATTTGACCTCGCGGTTGTTCACTGTAACCTTATAACTTCTTTTCAGAAGTATTAAACCTCAAAAAAGCAATTAATTATTCCAATTTCTTTTCCTAATTTTAGGCAAAATCAATCGTATGGAACTTTCCAATCTAAAACAGCAAATTTTACATTACCTCGATCTGATTGAAGAGGAATCGCATCTTCAGATGCTGCATGATCTGTCGGCTGCATATGCCAATAAAAACCCGATGGATATCATTGAATATTTACCTCCTGATCAATTGGAAAGATTAGAAAAGTCTGTCCGGCAATCGAAAATAGGGAATACGGTTTCGCATGAAGAAATAAAACAAATCTCAAAACAGTGGCTCGGAGAATAGTTTGTAGTTTATAGTTTTTAGTTTGGAGTTAACATTCAACAACTATTCACCTGTAATACGATATTCAACGCCGAAGGCATTCAACACAAAGTATTCAACGGCGAAGCCATTCAACGCTTAAAAATCTACATCTTGTTCCACACTTCTTCTTTTTTCCTTTCCAAATTTTACAATAACTACCTTTGCAGCCAATTTTTTTTATTTTTATATGGATCAACAGGTAAGTGCTAAACTATTAAGCGAAATCAATAAACGGCGAACTTTTGCCATTATATCCCATCCGGATGCGGGTAAAACGACCTTAACTGAGAAGTTCTTGCTTTTTGGAGGAGCTATACAAACAGCTGGAGCGGTAAAAAGTAATAAGATCAAGAAACATGCGACCTCCGATTTTATGGAGATTGAAAGACAACGTGGAATTTCCGTGGCCACTTCAGTAATGAGTTTTGAGTATGAAGATACCTTGATTAATTTGCTGGATACTCCCGGTCACAAGGATTTTGCGGAAGATACTTATCGCACATTAACGGCTGTGGATAGCGTCGTGTTGGTGGTGGATTGTGTGAAAGGAGTAGAGGAGCAAACGAGGAGATTAATGGAAGTTTGCCGCATGCGTGCTACACCTGTTATCGTATTTGTGAATAAATTGGATCGGGATGGAAAAGATCCTTTTGACCTTATGGATGAAATTGAAACCGAATTAAATATTCATTTACATCCGCTTAGCTGGCCCATTGGTATGGGAAGAGATTTTAAAGGAGTGTATAATTTATACGACAAGAATTTATTGTTATTCAGTGCAAGTCAGAAAACAACGGAAGAAGATATTCCCATCGATAACCTGGATGATTCTATTCTGAATGTAAAATTAGGAGAAAAGTATGCCACGCAATTACGTGAAGATGTAGAATTGCTGAATGGTGTTTATGAGGATTTTGATAAGGAATCTTATTTAAAAGGAGAAATAGCTCCTGTGTTTTTTGGAAGTGCCGTGAATAATTTTGGTGTAAAAGAATTACTGGAAACATTTGTGAAAATATCCCCGGTTCCCAGGGAAAGGGAAACAACTGCAAGAATTGTAAAACCCACGGATAATAAATTTACCGGGTTTATTTTTAAAATTCATGCGAATCTTGATCCGCGACACCGCGACAGAATCGCCTTTTTGAGAGTTTGCTCCGGTAAGTTTGAGCGCAATAAATACTTTCATCACGTTCGTTCTGAAAAGAATGTGCGATTCAGCAATCCATACTCTTTCCTCGCCAGGGAAAAGGACATCATCGAATCGGCTTATGCCGGGGATGTAGTGGGATTGTATGATTCCGGAACCTTTAAAATAGGAGATACATTAACGGAAGGGGAAGATTTTTACTTTACCGGAATTCCCTCTTTTTCTCCGGAAATTTTCCGTGAGGTGATCAATAAAGATCCGATGAAAACAAAGCAATTGGAAAAAGGCCTTCGTCAATTAACAGACGAAGGTGTCGCCCAGTTGTTTGTTCAATTTGGTGGAAATAAAAAGATCATCGGTTGCGTAGGTGAATTACAATTTGAAGTGATTCAATATCGTCTTTTACATGAGTACGGAGCTTCTGTGCAATTGAATTCGTT
>JBBSSE010000242.1:0-5136 GCA_038242375.1 Chitinophagales bacterium | reverse complement strand
GGTGTTTCCAATCCATAAATAGCTATCCTTCCATTGCTATCACTATGAACTCCAAAGCCATATGTTTTTGTTAAAGGAGATGCTCTCAAACATGCCTGTCCTTTTGAAAAAAATTCTTCCCTCGCTTCTTTCAATTCTGATTTGGCCAAATCATTTCTTTCTGCAAATACCCGGAATAAAACGTCATCGGATGTGTATTTGTATGGATGATCGGCGATCAGATCATACTGCCTTTGGGCAATAGTTTTTTTGTTCTCTTTTGATGGAGGAATAGTTCCGTTCATTGCTTTCGTATCATCCGATATTTCTATAAATGTGTCAAAATAGTTCGTCGTGTGATTATTCATAATTTTCCTTTTATCAACTGGTCTTATTGTTTAAAGAAATATTGTTTCGCAATTTAACGCTCATTCAATTTGTTACAAAATTTTTAAAAATAATCAATTTCCTAATGAGAAGCGGCAGTTTTAACCCGTTTCAATCGATTGCTTAAATCCATATGGGCAGCTTTTTAAGTGGTAATTTTAACCCTGTTAGAAAATTTGTTTTTAAACCGGGCGATTCGTTTTGCAAAAGGCATATTGTATTCTATTAATCCGATTTTGTCACATCCGGACGCCTCAATCATCATTTATGAAAATGTTCATGGAAAATCTAAATCTGAAAAAGATTTTAATCATTACCCTTTTTACCTCCCTGCTGTTTCCCTTTTCTCATGCAGGGGCAGAAAATGTTCCGACAGGAATAAAAGAAACAGCCCATCAAACGGAACCGATCATCCGTGCTAAAAAAATCAATCCAACCACGATTGAAATACTATTTACGAATGATCACCGGATGCTCATTGATTTTTATGGTGAGAATATTTTCAGGATTTTCCAGGACAATACTGGTGGAATGATCCGTGACCCGGAAGCTAAACCGGAAGCACAAATCCTGGTGAATAATCCACGGAAAACAGTCTCCGATTTGAATTTCACAGATGAGAACGGAATCATTTCTATCAAAACCGGAAAGATAAATCTGCAGTTCGATAAGAAAACTTCTCTGCTGAAAGTCATCAATCTAACAACAAACAAAATCGCTTTTGAAGAAGTTGCACCTGTTCAATTTGATAAAAGAAATGTAACGCTTACACTCAAAGAAAACCCCGAAGAATATTTCTACGGAGGTGGTGTACAGAACGGACGTTTTTCACATAAAGGAAAATCCATCGCTATCGAAAATCAGAATAGCTGGACAGACGGCGGCGTTGCATCTCCCAATCCTTTTTACTGGAGTACGAATGGATATGGAGTTATGTTTTACACGTTCAAAAAAGGAGTGTATGATTTTGGTTCCAAAGAAAAGGGAATTGTAAAATTATTCCATGATACAGATTATCTAGATGTTTTCTTTATGATCAATGATGGCGCGGTTCCACTTTTAAATGATTTTTATCAACTCACAGGAAATCCTGTTCTGATTCCAAAGTTTGGTTTTTACCAGGGTCATTTAAATGCTTATAACAGGGATTATTGGAAAGAAGATCCGAAGGGAATTTTATTTGAAGATGGCAAACGATATAAAGAAAGTCAGAAAGATAAAGAGGGTACCAAAGAATCTCTGAATGGAGAAAAGAACAATTATCAATTTTCTGCCCGCGCCGTGATAGACCGCTATAAAAACCACGATATGCCTTTTGGATGGATCCTTCCAAATGATGGATATGGTGCTGGTTATGGGCAAACATCCACCTTGGACAGTAATATTCAAAACCTGAAAAGCCTGGGAGATTATGCACGTAAAAATGGCGTTGAAATTGGTTTGTGGACACAATCCGACCTTCATCCAAAACCGGAAATTAGTGCCCTTCTTCAAAGAGATATTGTGAAGGAAGTACGCGACGCAGGTGTGCGTGTATTGAAAACAGACGTGGCCTGGGTAGGAGCAGGATATTCTTTCGGATTGAACGGTATTGCCGACGTTGCAAACATCATGACTTATTATGGAAACAACAGTCGTCCATTTATCATTTCTTTGGATGGTTGGGCTGGAACACAGCGGTATGCAACCGTCTGGTCCGGAGATCAAACCGGCGGTGTTTGGGAATATATTCGTTTTCATATTCCTACTTATATTGGATCCGGGTTATCCGGTCAGCCAAATATCACTTCTGATATGGATGGTATTTTTGGTGGAAAAAATCCTGTTATCAACACAAGGGATTTTCAGTGGAAAACTTTTACACCCATGCAATTGAATATGGATGGCTGGGGATCAAATGAAAAATATCCTCATGCTTTTGGAGAGCCAACTACATCGATCAATCGTTGGTATTTAAAACTCAAATCAGAGTTGATGCCTTACGCGTACAGTATCGCGAAAGAAGCCGTTGATGGTAAGCCGATGATCCGGGCAATGTTCCTCGACTATCCAAATGCATACACGAACGGAAAATCAACCCAATACCAGTTTTTATATGGACCTGATTTTCTTGTAGCACCCATTTACCAGGAAACAAAATCCGATAAGGATGGCAACGATATCCGCAATGGCATCTATCTTCCGGAAGGACAATGGGTAGATTATTTCAGTGGAGAAAAATATGAAGGAAACCGCATCCTGAACAATATTGAAGCGCCCATTTGGAAGCTTCCTGTTTTCGTAAAAAATGGCGCGATCATTCCAATGACAAATCCAAATAACCATGTTGCAGAGATCAATAAAGGTCTGCGCATTTATGAAATTTATCCTTTTGGAAATACTTCCTTTACAGAATATGATGATGATGGATTAACAGAAGCATATCGCTTAGGAAAAGGTACAACAACCCTAATCGAATCAAGCGTGAATAAGAATCAGGCGCAGGTAACTATTCATCCCTCTAAGGGCACGTTCAATGGTTTTGAGAAAAATAAAGTCACAGAATTTAAAATAAATGTAACCGCGAAACCAAAGAAGGTTAGCGCGAAAGTAGGGAGCAAAAAAGTGTCATTAAAGGAAGTAAAATCCATGGCTGATTTTAATAAAGATGAGAACGTATTCTTTTACGACGCTGCGCCAAACCTCAATCAATTTGCGACAAAAGGAAGTGAGTTCGCGAAGAAAGTGATCACAAAGAATCCGCAAATACTGGTGAAACTTTCCACTTCAGATATTACTGCAAATGAAACATCATTGACCATAGATGGATTTGTGTTTGCACCTGCTGCTAAAAACCTTCTTTCTTCCGGTGCTTTAAACACCGCCATCAATGCAGCAGTAAAAGACACGAGTGCAGAAGCATATTCTTTAACGCCTTCCTGGAATAAAATAGCCAATGCCGATTATTATGAAATAGAATTCAATGGCATGAACTATTCTACGATTAAGGATACTGAATTATTATTTGACAACCTCGTTCCTGAAACAGATTATTCATTCAAGATCCGCGCGGTGAATAAAGACGGTTCTTCTGACTGGACAACATTTACAGCAAGAACGAAAGCAAATCCTTTGGAATTTGCCATCAAAGGAATAGTAGCGCAGACAACGGCTGAAAACCAGGGTGGGTCAGGCATTGATAAATTATTTGATTTTGACGAAAGCACTGCATGGCATACCAAATGGGGCGTAAACTCAATTCCGTTTGATATGGTCATTGATTTAAAAACCATCAATCAACTGGATAAATTCGAATACATTCCACGCAGTGGTGGCGGAAATGGCAACCTCTTGAAAGGCACTGTTTATTACAGTCATGATAAAGAAACGTGGACAGAAGCCGGTCCGTTTGAGTGGGCAAATAATGATCAGGTTAAAGAATTCAAATTTCCAACACATCCGGCAGTTCGCTATCTGAAATTAGCCATCACCAACGCTGTTGGAGGATTTGGTTCCGGAAGTCAATTGTATGTTTTCAAAGTACCGAACACGCCAACATATATCCCCGGCGATATCAATAACGATAGACTGATCGATCGGAATGATCTGACATCGTACATCAATTATACAGGATTAAGAAAAGGCGATGCTGATTTTGAAGGCTATATCAGCAATGGAGATATTAATAAAAATGGTCTCATTGACGCGTATGACATTTCCGTTTTGGCTACGCAATTAGATGGTGGTATAGATAAAAAACGGACAGAAAAAGTAGCAGGAAGCGTCGAATTATCCACGCCTAAAAAGACCTATAACAAAGGTGAAGTGATCGATGTGTTGGTAAAAGGAATTGATCTCCGATCTGTGAATGCGCTCAGTTTCGCGCTTCCATACAATCCGGCTGATTATGACTTTGTAAGTGTACAACCATTGAACATGAAGCAGATGGATAACTTAACCAATGACCGTTTGCATACGAATGGAGTAAAAGCCTTGTATCCAACGTTTGTGAATATTGGAAATAAAGAAGCACTTTCAGGTTCTTCAGATTTGTTCATTTTGAAATTGAAAGCAAAGCGGAAGGTGACGTTTGACCTGAAAATGATCGATGGATTTTTAGTGGATAAGAATTTGAATACGGTAAGGTTTTGAGCTGGGAGCTTTGAGCTGTGAGCCGGGGTTCATTCCAAATCAATTACTACACGAAAAAAGCTACTACCAACTTAAACGGTAGTAGCTTTTTTTTAGGCCCCGTCTGACCGTCCCGGTCTGCACGGGATCGTATTACAAACTGAAGTGGTCAGACGGAGACCATCAGACCATGTCCCACGTTAAACCCCGTCTGACTGTCCCGGTCTGTACGGGTTTGAAGAGGCCAAAGTGGTCAGGCAGAAACCGTAAAATTGGTCCGATGGAGACCGTAAAATTGGTCAGAAGGATACCATCAGACCAGGTTTTGCAAAATATTGGTACAGAAATAGCCCTTCTTTACCCATCAAATTGAGGAATAAATATTATGAAGAAAAAGCAGGTGCTTCCACGATTTCAACATGCCGATCATTTCAAACGTTTTTGGGACACAGGAAATGGCAAAAAACTTATTGAGTGGAGTGGGGCAAAAATTCTTAAGACCTAAGGTTTTCGAATCCTTATAGGTCTGTACCAACTACAGACTTTTATGGCAAAGTTTCTTAAACGGTACACAAATTTATTGGTGCAGAAATAGTCTTTCTTTACCCATCAAAATGAGGGAATAAATATTATGAAGAAAAAGCTGGTGCTTCCACGATT
>JBBSSE010000241.1:0-5141 GCA_038242375.1 Chitinophagales bacterium | reverse complement strand
AAAACTTCTTCCACGCCCATTCTTGTATTTGGGAAGCGGTTATTATTTCTGGAGGTGGTTCTTTTTACGTTTTCACCCAAAGCAAATTTGATAAACCGGTCAGCTCCTTCAAATTTGATCTCCTGGTCATTTCCACCCCAGCGTAATTTTATTAATTGTGATTGTCCACCAATGGTATTAGCACTTCCATGAAGTATTTGAGAACTGGTAACCCCACCACTTAACTGGCGGTAGATATTGATATCTTCCGGATTTAAATTATCCCCGATCCGGACTTCTGACGTAACAGATTGTCCGCCTTCATTGATAGAAAACACAGCGATATGGGAATGCTCATCAATAATTCCCGGTGTCAAATGTTTCCCGGTTCCGTCAATAACTATAGCGGATCCTGCTGCTAAATTTTTTCCTACAGAAACAATCTTACCATTCTTTACAAGTACATCTGTATTCTGTAAAATACCTTCTTTTTCACTCGTCCAGACAGTTGCATTTTTAATCAGGATATCTTTCTGAACAGGTTTTGTTTCCCAACCATACGCTCCAAACGGATACGTCACTTTTCCCTCAGTCTTAGATCCTTTTTTAACGGAATCTTCTTTTTCTTTAAGCGGACTTTCTTTAAGAAGGGTCGCTGTCCAATAAAGCATATTTCCGGAGGTATCCACTCCATTACCATTCCACACTTCACCATTATTTACGCCACTCAACCGGATCGTAGGACCTGCTGCCGGTGCTGAAGGCATTGCACGGGAAGTTGTCGCACGCTGCAAACCTTCACGACGCTGATCTTCCGGCATCTGATCATCACCGGTTTTAGCGGTTGAATCTCTTTTTACAGGAGGAACCTGGATACGCGCAGAATCTTTTGCTACGTCATCTTTTCTAACAGGAGTTATTCTCTTTGGAGGTGCCACCGGGGAGAAATTTATCGCGACCATTTTCCCATCAAAAGAAAATTTCGTAGCCAATGAATCCTTTCCAATAATAGTGGCCTGGTTGGATGATTTCACATCAAGCGTATAATTTGTTTTTGCTCCGTTTTGAGCAGTCATTACTAAACTATATGTAGCAGCTACCGGACTCCATGCATCTTCCTTAATCGCATATTTTTCACCCTGGATCCAGTTTTGAAGAACGACTGCTTTTTCATCAAATACAGGTTTAGATGTTATGATAAAGTTTGCCAGTTTTCCTGCATCCAGGCTGCCAACCATTTCATACGCATTTAATAATTCAGCCGGATTTTTAGTGAGTGCCAACAAAGCGCATTTCTCTGAAAGTCCTTCGTGGATAGCTTTACGGATATTTGTCCAGAATGTTTTGCTATCCTTTAATCCATCTGCTGTAAGCGTAAATTTAATATTTGCTTTTTCAAAAGCGGCAGGATTTGCAGGAGCCATTTCCCAATGTTTCATATCTGAAAGTGCCACGTAGCGGGCATCATTCGGATCATCCACATCCATTCCCTGCGGAAAATTCAGGGGAACAATAAACGGCGTTTTCATATCCGTCATCTCTTTCAATCTCTGGTATTCATTTCCGCCGGCTTTGATGATATATTTTATACCAAATTCTTTCCCGATATTATTTGCACGAATACTTGCCCACTTATCATTCGCTTCAAATATCTGCGGTAATGACTGATTATTATTCCAGGCGATCAGGCTTAAATTTTTCCCTTCTTCTTCCGGAGCGTTTTTATACCAGTTTGCATCCAGGTAAGTCTGGCGGATCAACGCAATCACTCCCATCAAAGAAGATGGATATGTTTGACTGGAAGTTCCTCTTGTAAAGGAATATTGGTTTGAAGCTTTCTCTTTCAAAACCACAAAATTATCCGGAAGAGATGCCAAAGTAACCAGGGTACCTGTACCACGGGAAATTCCATCTCTCTGATGGGTCAGGACGGTTCCAAAACCTGACTCACGAAGTGAACCGGCATCTTTATCGGATGCACTGAAAAGATCTACTGCATTCACTTCCGGTTTCAGCGCCTGGTTCCAGCCCACGGGGCCTTTTGTATTGGATGTGATTTGCGGAACTGCGTTTGGATTATATCCACCCATACCGCCGCCAGTTCTTTGCTGGGTTGGAATTCCATATTCACTATACATATCAATAAAAGAGGGATAGATAAATTTCCCTTTACAATCAATAATAATAGCATCCTTTGGAATCGTAACATTGTTACCTGCGGCAACAATCTTTTTTCCCCGGATTAAAAGTGTTGCATTGCTGATGGTGTTATCCGCATCCTTCATAATGGTTGCATTTGTAAATGCATACACATTATTTTGCGGATTAGATACACCATTCACCGGGAATGTTGCCTGCGCAAATATTTGAGCAGAAATTGCTACCGTCAGAAATGTTAATAAAAACAATCTGGAAAGAAGTTTATTTTTTCTCATGAGTTAATTTTAATTATTTCTTGAAGATATAAATAAGTTAAACTGTATCTTCATTTTTTTTATAAACGGTTTAACAAATGAACATCGCACAGTACATAGATCATACTTTATTAAAGCCAACGGCTACATTATCTGAAATAGAAAAACTTTGCAAAGAAGCCATAAAATATGGTTTTGCAGCAGTTTGCGTACCTCCCCTATATGTTAAAAAATCAAAGGAATTTTTAGCCGGTTCAAAAATAAAACTTGCTACTGTTATTGGTTTCCCATTTGGCTATTCTGCCATTGAGGCTAAGGTTGCTGAAATTGTTTTGGCAATTGTTGATGGAGCAGATGAACTGGATTTTGTCGTAAATATCTCCGCTATAAAAAATGGCGATTGGGAATTTTTAGCCAATGAGATCAATACAATAATGCCGATCATTAATAATAAAGAAAAAGTGATCAAGGTGATTATTGAAAGCGGTATCCTTACGGACGATGAAATTATTAAATGTTGTGATATTTATGGAGCAGCAGGGGTAGATTTTGTAAAAACATCCACCGGCTATGCAGAAAAAGGCGCATCCATCCATGCTGTACAATTGATCAGGACGCATTTGGCAGATTCCATCAAAATAAAAGCAAGTGGAGGAATTAAATCTTTCTCATTCGCAAAAGAATTATTGAACGCAGGTGCAAACAGGCTTGGATGCAGCAGCAGCATAAAAATCGTGGAAGAAAGTCTTCTTGTAAAATAACGGACAACTTTATAGAAGGAAATGTAGTCTTAGTAACATCATTCCAGGAATTAAAAAGCATGCCTTTTATAAAATTGAAAAGAAACAAACTATTTATGCGCTACATATTTTATTTATTTACGATCCTTGTTTTTTCTCATCAGGCTAATGCACAAGTCAGGGAAGATTCTGTTGTTGACAATAATAAAGTGTTGATCATAAAGGATTACAGATTAGATATTCTAGCTGCAAAACAATCTGAACTGAATACGGCTATTTTAAAGAACCAGGCCCGCACCACGAAAGGTTTCAGGTTGATGGTTTTGAATACAAATGACAAAGATTATGCGTATAAGGTGAGAGCGGAATTACTGCAAAAATTCCCGGAACAGAAACCCTATATGTGGTTTTCAAGTCCGTATATCCGCCTGAAATTTGGAAACTTTAAAACAAAGGAAGAAGCCGAAGTGTACAGAAAACAAATCAGCAGCATGCTGAATGGTACCAATATTTATTTTTTACAGGAAAAGATCGAGGTTGATCCGGGACCGGATTTTGACCCGGATAGTATGAGGTGATAGGTTGTAGGTAATAGGTTGTAGGAAGTAGGAAGTAGGTTGGAGGTTTTGACCCGTATTTTATTTAAATCTTATCCTGACACCCGACACCTGAACCCTACTCAATACTTCCCAAACCACGCACTCATCTCATCCATTGTATTATCAAAATAAAGGGGTGTTCCCCACCAATCGTGAAACGCCAGGGTATAAGGTATAACTTTGTTTTTTACTCCCACTTTATTTAGAGCCCATCCTAATGCTTCTGATTGACTTATCGGCGTCACAAAGTCAAGTTCCCCGTTAAATAATATTGTGGGAGGCGAAGTAGATGTTACCTGGTGATAAGGACTACAATCTAAATAACGTTGTTTTATTTTTTCTCTTTCGCCACCAAGATAAGGGATCAGCAAAGGATCTGCTATGGAAGCATTGTAATAAGAAAGCGTATATAAATTCGTTGGCGAAGCCATACCAGCTACAGCCTTAATATTTCCATCCTGATTTTTGGTATAGCTATAAGCTAAAGCAAGATGAGCGCCAGCACTGTGTCCGGCGAGATAAATATTATTTGATCCGTAGATATAGAAAGTAGTTTTTGTTTTTAAAAACGAGATTGTGGAAGCGATATCGTCTAATTGCATTTTATAATTATCCGCATTTTTTGGTGACGATAAGCGGTAATTAATATTGGCTACAGCAAAGTTTTTATTTTTTAATCTTTTTGCCATGAAACTCAATTCCTCTTTATTTCCTGCACTCCATCCTCCACCATGAATCAGCAGAATCAATTTCGTGTTTTCATCCCGGTTTGCAGGCAGATAAAGATCCAGTTTTTGGTTCTGGTCCTTTCCATAAGCCAGATTCTGAACTACAGTATCTTTTACTACAATAGGTTCGGGTGCAGTTATGACCGGTTCTTTTCCACACGAGATAAGTAAAAGACTAAAAAGAAATAAATGGAAGATGTTTTCATAATTATTTTTTATGATTTAATTCATGGAAGACATTATACTTCTTCTTTATCAATATTAACCGGATGTTTTTCCATCAGCTCATACAGTTCAGAAGCAAGTAATTCTGTGGAATCTCCATAATGTCTTAAAAAGATCACATCCGGATTCTGGTCTTTAAAATCCTGGTGAAAACTTCCCATAGAAGTTTCTGATAACTGATCCACGAGGACTACATAATGGTATTTTGTTTGGCCAAATAGGATTTGAGCGCTTTTATCATCAATCGTTCCTGTTCCCTCCCACTCCGGGTTTTCATTTATAAAAAGAAGTAATTTTTGAAGAACAACGGGATCTCTTCCGATGAATAAAATTTGTATCTTTTCCATAAGTTGATTTTAAGTTTCAAATAACATAAACCATACCTCATTATCTTCTTTTTTTCCACTCGATTTTTAATTACATTACAAGCTTATCAAATTCCCTGACTCACTTTTT
>JBBSSE010000240.1:0-5165 GCA_038242375.1 Chitinophagales bacterium | reverse complement strand
TTCTGACGGAACTACGAGGTGAAATTAATCTTTTCAGATGGAAATGCAACGCACTAATAATATGGTATGATCCCTGATATTAAGAATACAAAGAACCTTTAAAGAAGTTTGCAGACTGGATAATCCTTACAATTTTGAAACCTATTATCTTTTAAAGATTTCAAGACTCTAATGCTTGAGGGAGAACTAAACTGCCGCTATATTTAAAATAAATTCTTTTGATATAAAATTAAAATAATGGAGTCAGATAAAATTCACCTTATAGATTTTTTAGGGGAGAAGTTTGTACCGATATCTGAAGGAGAAACGATTTTACATGCTTCTTTGAAAGCAGGTATTCCCCATTATCATGCCTGTGGGGGAAATGCGAAATGTTCTACTTGCCGGGTTCTTATATTGGGTGGAATGGAAAATCTAAGTAGGATAAACGAGAAGGAGTATTCTCTTAGGAAGAGGATTTCGTTGCCTGCAAATGTTCGGCTTGCTTGCCAGACACGCGTTACAGGGGAACCTGTGCTTCTTAAAAGAATCATCCGGGATAAAACGGATATTCATTTGTATGTACATAAAATAGATGATGAAGACAGGCAGCAGATCGGTGCAGAAAAAGAATTGGCTTTGTTGTTTCTGGATATCAGGGATTTTACTCCTTTGATGGAGAAATCCTTGCCGTTTGATGTGATCCATATTATTAACAGGCTTTACCTCTTGTTTGAAAAAGTCATTAAAAGATTTAAGGGGGAAGTTATAGAAACTGCCGGTGATGGAATCTATGCGGCATTTGGATTTGATACTACATTAGAAGATGCCGCTTCGGATGCTTATCATGCTGCTACGAATATATTTAAAGAGCTTCGAAATTTAAATATTGATTACCTCAATCCTTATTTTTCTCATTCTGTAAATGTTGGAATTGGTATTCATGCAGGAAGGGTCATCATGGGTAGTATTGAAGTCAATAAAAGAGATCAGCTTAAGGTAATGGGATTACCGGTGAATATTGCATCAAGATTACAGGCTGCTACGAGGGAATTGAACAATAATTTAATCGTTTCGGCTTATTTTTATTCTTTAATAAAATGTGAGCCTGCAGCCGAAAATGTAAAAATTTCTTTAAAAGGAATTAGCGAGGGGCAGGATGTTTATTTACTTGGAGACCCTTTTTATTGATGTTACTTGCCGGGGGAATGCATTTCAAATTGTGCCGGGTTGGTGATTACAATAACAAGGGTAGCGGCGTGAAGGTTTATTCTGCGCCCACCTTAAACGCGGTGATGCGACAAGCTGAAATGCATCCGCGAGGATGATACATATTTTCAAGGATTAAAATTGTGTAAATTTATGGTACCCTTTAAAACCGGGATTTCAACATTTTTCTTTTAGCGTAAAAGGAGAGAAACTATATAATGATCGATACTATTACATGAAAATTTACCTGTTCCATATACTATTTACCTTCCTCTTCTTTACGGGATGCACGAATAATAACTCTTACAAGAACAGTGTCACTGCCGGTGAAGATCTTCCGGAAATGTCGGTGGATTCTTTAAAAGAGAACGTCTTAGAAGCGGGTTATCATTATGATTTGAAAAACCCAAAACGCTCCTGGGAACTGCCTTCATTATTAGTGGAAGTTTCCGGAAATACGTGGGTGGATAAAAATCACTTACTATTAATTGATGATCGCCATCCTAATTTATACCTGATAAATATTCAGGGAAAAAACGTCGTTTTAGAAAAAACAATTCCATTCGCGGAGGATGAAAAAGACAAGTTTGATATAGAAGACGTAACGATTGTGAATGGGGTAGTATATGCCCTTTGGAGCCATGGAGTTTTATTTAAAATAAGCAACTGGAATTCTAAACCGGCCATAACAGAAATCCCTACTTTTCTATCCAAAGAAAATAATGCAGAAGGACTTTGTTATGATCCCCGAACTAAAAGTTTATTAATCGCTTGTAAATATGATTCCGGAATTAAGGGGGAGGATAAATCGACAAAAGCTGTTTATCAATTTGATATGGCTACTGAAAAATTAGACGGAACGCCCTTTCTGATCATCCATAAAAAAGATTTTGAAAAAATGGCCGGAAGTAAATTAGTGTTTTATCCTTCCGCAATTGCGGTGCATCCTGTAACGCATAATATTTACCTTCTCTCTACCAGGGAAAATAAATGTATGGCAGTTTTTAATCGTGAAGGCATGCTCATTTCCTTTCAATTTATTGATGAAAATTTAATGTCCCAGCCGGAAGGGATTTGTTTTTCACCCGGGGGTACATTGTATATTACTTCCGAAGGAAAAGGTGGAAATCCGGGAAAACTGTTTGAATTTTAAGTGAGTACAAATCTTTAAACAGACACCCAAAGACATAGATAAGTAAAACAGGCTTCTGTTTCATATCATTAATTGATTTGTGAAATTTCGATTCGACTTTACCTGCCATATCGACTTGAAATAGGGTTTTTAGCAGAAAGAAGAAAATCTGTTTCCTGCTTTTGGATAACCTATTTGCAATAAAGTTTATTGACCGCGATGTTGGTGGCAATGCAAGTTGATTCAGTAGATGTATAAATTGAACGTTCATTGTTTTTGCCACATTCGCATCTAATTTTAGGGGATTATTAATGCTGGCTTACTCTATCCATTTTTATTCACTTTAAGCCAGCAATATATATTTATGGCTGGCTTTACTTATCAGTATTTGCCTGCTTTTAAGGAATGATAATTATTTAACCCTGGCTTAATCTATCCTTTTTTACCACTTTAAGCCAGCAATATGTATTTATAGCTGCTTTTCCTTATCGTATTTGACTGCTTTTAAGAAAGATAATTATTTAACCTTGGCTTAATCTATCCATTTTTACCTACTTTAAGCCAGCAATATATATTTATGGCTGACTTTACTTAGTAGTTTTGCACTGATTTTAAGAAAAGATAATTATTTAACCTTGGCTTAATCTATCTATTTTTACCCACATTAAGCCAACAATAAAATAAATGGTTTATCTTCAATGCACAAATAAGCGATACGATAATATGAAAGTAATTGAAAGATTATTTGCCGGCAGGGCAGTTGAGTCTGAAATGTTGACTGATCTGTTACAACATAACAGAGCCGAACTTGTAACGATAATAGGCAGACGCAGAATTGGAAAAACATATCTTGTAAAGGAGGTATTTAGAGATAGATTAAATTTTCACTTTACAGGTATTAAAGATTCTGACCGAAATACCCTGCTAACAGAATTTTCGGAAAAGATTTTTTCTGTTGCTCCTAAAAAAATGATCACAGTTACTCCTCAGAACTGGATGGAGGCATTCCGGTTATTAAAAAAATACCTGGTTACAATCAGAAGCAAAAAGAAAAAAGTTATTTTTTTGGATGAGTTTCCCTGGATGGATACACACAGGAGTGGGTTTTTACCTGCCTTTGAATATTTTTGGAACGATTGGGCGGTAGATCAGAACATGATCATTGTGTTATGTGGCTCAAGTACAAGTTGGATGATAAAAAATGTACTCAATAATAAAGGCGGCTTGCACAACCGCATTACAAAATACATTAACCTTGCTCCCTTTACGTTACAGGAAACAAAGGAATTATTGACTGCGAAGGGCATTTTATTACCTCACTACGAAATTGTACAAATTTATATGGCCTTGGGTGGCGTGCCGTATTACCTCAATGAAATAAAGAAAGGCGAGTCGGCCATTCAAAATATTGACCGGATATTATTTAGCGAAAAGAGTTCATTAAAAGGTGAATTTAAAAATCTGTATCGGGCATTATTTGATAACTATGAAAATTATGAAACCATCATTAAGGCATTATCTACTAAAAGAAAAGGCCTGACACGGCAGGATATAATTGCTGCTACACATATTACCAATGGGGGTGGGCTTACCCGTATGTTGATTGAGCTGGAAGAAAGCACATTCATCAAATCGTTTCAACCAATTGATAAAGAAAAAAAGGAAACCCTATACAGGCTAATGGATGAATATTCTGTATTTTATTTCCAATTTAATCCACAAAAGAACCCTGCAGGAAGTTTTAAACAGGTAAGCACCTCTCCTAAATATAAATCCTGGGCAGGATTTGCATTTGAGTCTTTATGTATGAGGCACAGTCATAAAATAAAAGAGGCCCTGGGGATAGCTGGCATTTTTTCTACGGAAAGTTCGTTTTATTTTAAAGGTAATAAAGCCGATAAAGGATTCCAATTGGATATGCTTATAGATAGAAGTGACAATAGTATCAATATTTGCGAGATGAAATTTTATGGAACAGAATACAACCTTTCTTCAAAGGAAGCAGAAACGTTAAGGAAAAGAAGGGAGTTTTTTAGAGAGAAGACAAAAACCAAAAAATATTTAATCAATACATTAATTACCACCTTTGGCTTAAAACAAAATGAAAATAACGTGGGCGTGATTGATAAGGTCGTATTGATAGACGATTTATTTTAAAGGGCATTCTTGTTTCCGGGTAAAATCAGGGTAAAAGGGGCGTGTTTTGTAATTTTAATTGGGGTCTGCCGGGAAGAAAATTAATGTCCGGTTTGGAAAATAATTCATGAATAAAGATCTGATGAGTCAGTTTTCTTTTATTGACCTCTGCATTTGAAAGTGTGCAAATAGTAGTACGATTTGCATTATATATTTTCAACTGAATCGTTTTAAAAATCTCAGTTATAACCAGCGCAAAACAGTACAAGAGATAGATTTTATCTTGAATGAGGATACTGTACTCGAAGTAATGGAAACATCTTTAGAACAACATCAATCACTTTGGCTCAAAGAGCCGGTTCTTCAAATCTTAGCAAACAGTTTTTAATTGGAATATATCCTTTAGCCAATAAATTTGAAGACATTATATGAGGTGGCTCTATCTTTTAATTATTGTCAGGCAAAAATCCAGGCTCATGGCTCAAAGCTGTTAGCTGATAGCTCAAAGCTGATAGCCATAGCTCCAACATGTTAAAGAAATTCAATGATTTCGTTATTTCTTAGGCCCTCCATACACATTAAGTTACCTTAGAGATATTGGTTTCATTAAGTGTTCCTGAATTTGAAATTTTATTTCACACTCAGGAATATTTTATTTAAAAGAATTTGAATTATGAATAATTGGTGGCAAGAGCTTATTTATGGAAAC
>JBBSSE010000239.1:0-5181 GCA_038242375.1 Chitinophagales bacterium | reverse complement strand
TTTCCTAAATCCACCGTAACGGCGTATATGCCGTAGGCGGGAATTAATTTATGCGGATCGTCCATAAAAAGATTAGCAGTCGGATAGCCTAAACCTTTTCCAAGCTTGTTTCCGTCTACAACTTCTCCGGTAAAAAAATAATCATACCCAAGATATTCATTCGCCGTCGTCATATCGCCATCCATGATCGCATGGCGGATCTTGGTGGAACTGATCGTTATATTATCCAGCACTTCTGCCGGAATTTCAGCAACTGTATAATTAAATTTCTCCTGGAAACTTTCCAGTAATTTATAATCACCCCTCCGGTCTTTTCCAAAATGGTGGTCATAGCCCGTGATGATTGTTTTAGGATGAAAATTCCTGACCAAAAAATCAGACAAATATTCCTCTGCGGATAGATTGGAGAACACTTCTGTAAATGGAACGATCACAAGATGATCAACATGCTGTTTCTCCAGCAACTCTATTTTCTCCTCTAATGTATTTAATAAATGAAGTGGGGTGGGGTTCTTAGGTCCGGGAATTTTCGCATGTATCACCATCCGGGGATGTGGATGAAACGTGATAATAACCGATTCCCCGTTATTTTTTTCAGCTTCTTTTTTGAGCTGATGAATGATCTGCAAGTGGCCATTGTGTACGCCATCAAAGGCTCCCACTGTAATAGCCGCATTTCTAAAATGAGGCAGATGTTGAATGTCGTGATGTATCTCCATACGTAGTGGCGCAAGATAAATTATAATATGGAAATGAAAAATAGGATTTGTATGTTTTAAAATCTCGTTCGGGAGCAATTTCATCCAGATATATTGTAATAGGGAAGCATTAATTGGGATAAACCAATCCAACTCAAAAATTAATTCGTTTAATTTGCACTTTAGTTAAATAAAATCTTTTCATGTCATTATATTCAAAGAGAGGCGTTTCCGCGCAAAAAGAAGAAGTACACGAAGCTGTAAAAGACCTTGACCAGGGTTTATTCCCGAATGCTTTTTGCAAAGTTTACCCCGATTACCTGGGAAACGATGAAAATTTCATCAATGTGATGCATGCGGATGGCGCGGGCACAAAAAGTATCCTGGCATACTTGTATTGGAAAGAAACCGGTGATATTTCCATTTGGAGAGGTATAGCACAGGATGCTGTAGTGATGAATTTAGATGACCTGCTTTGTGTAGGTATTTACGATAATATTCTTTTCAGTTCTACCATCGACAGGAATAAAAACCTGATTCCGGGAGCTGTTTTGGAACAAATCATTCATGGAACCCAGGAGTTTTTTGACACGATGAAAACCCATGGCATTCATATTAACTTTCTAGGCGGAGAAACCGCGGATGTTGGTGATGTAGTCCGCACAATAGCTGTCAACGGCACCATGACGTCACGCTGGCCGAAATCAAAGGTTATTTCCAATGAAAAAATAAAGCCCGGAAATGTGATCGTTGGTCTGGCATCTTATGGGCAAGCTACTTATGAAAATGAATACAACAGCGGTATTGGCAGCAATGGGCTGACTTCCGCGCGTCATGATCTATTGAATAAATATTACGCTGAAAATTATAAAGAAAGTTATGACAACTCTTTAGATGAAGATGTTGTTTACATAGGCAAATATAAAATTTCAGATATTAAAGGAATCCTTTCTCCGACAAAGACGTTTGCTCCGCTGATGAAGAAATTATTGGAAAATAATTTTGACCAGATTGATGGATTAATCCATTGCAGCGGTGGCGGTCAAACAAAATGTCTGAAATACATTCCGGAAAATGTATTGGTTATAAAAGACAATTTATTTCCTGTACCGGATATTTTCCAAAAAATTCAGGAAGCAAGCAAAGCGGATGACCGCGAAATGTACCAGGTATTTAATATGGGCTGCAGATTGGAAATTTACACCAATGCGGAATTTGCGGAAACCATTATCGATGAAGCCAAAGCTTTGAATATAGATGCGCAGGTGATTGGAAGGGTAGAGGCAGCGGAGAAGAAATCGCTGTTGATTAAGACAGGGGAGGGAGAAATTAGTTTGGAGTTTCTAGTTTCTAGTTTCTAGTTTTTAGTTTGAAGTTTGGAGTGTCCCAGCGGGGTTTTCCGATTTTAGACCAATAAACTTAAAGATCCATAACGGAAACCCCGATGTCTGGACGACCTGGAAAAATTTCAAGCCAAAACCTTTCTGGAATAAAATACACAGAGAGATATTAGTATTTCATTCCTAACTCTTTTTCACATACATATATTCCTCGCTGAAACAACCAGTTTAGAATTTGGAGTTATATTAATCAAATATTTGGTGGGTGAGAACGCCAACTATGGCAGACTAAAATATTTGCGAATCTTTTTGAATTTAATCAATCCATCGTCGTATTGAGTTCTCTGCGTACCTTTTAATTTCCTACCCCTGATTTTAAAGGGAATTTTATCCAATTCATACAACCGTTCTATCGGGAACACCCTTACTTCATATTGGTAATTGGACTGAAGGGTATCTTTAATTAGAATGTTGGGAAAATTATGGGTATTGATCACCATAAAATCATACTGATCAGGAATCTTTACTGAATTATTTGTTTGAATACTATTTTCACTACTAATAATTTGACCATTAGTAGAAATTTTTATCTCCTTAATCGCAAGCGGTTTTTCAGAATTTGCAAGCAAGAATTTCAAATCCCCTTCTTCAGCAATTCCTGCACGATTTACTTCAAGTCTATATCCTATGTATGCGGTCTTATTATTCGTAAATTCCACTTGCTTCTTTTCTAATTTCCAATGCCCACCTGTCTGGCCTAATGCCCCTGATTTCAGGGTTTCTATATGGACATAGGACCCGTCTTTATTCAGTTTGAGAGAATCATTGTATGTTTTATCAACGTATTTTCCTGATACCCGTTCCTGCGTGATCCGGCAACTGACCATAATAAAAATGGATATAACAATGAGGAATGCTTTTTTTAAGATCATAACATAAAAATCTTTAAAATAAGATTGAACTTATTTCCGGATGGAACTTTACTTCGAACTAATAAACAATATACCCAGGTGGTTGATGAATTTTAATCATTTTCTCCCCTTTAAACTTTACTATCACATTATCAAAAGAAACAGAAGTTCCCGGTTTAATATTTTCCCATTCTTTCTGAATTTCAGAATTGAATTTCCCCCCGGTTTGAGTATAACTTTTTACATGAGGAAATCCTGCACCTGAAAAATAAACGGTAAAACTTTTAACAATGTAATCACCTGAACCAGGTTCCAGTTTTTTGGCGGTTTCTATGTTTTGTAAAGAAATTCTTCCTCCTGCAGATCCTGGTATGTCAATTTTTACGAATACCGGAGGTCTGAATTGTACATTTGTATCCTTTACTACTCTTGGAGGTGTGAATTTTATATTTGTATCCTTTACTACTTTTGGAGGAGTAAATTTCACTGTTGGTTTAGTCGGATATACTAGTTTTAAATTGGCCTTTTTCGCCTGGTCAAGAGTAATTGTTTCTTTGGAACCGTCTGGATATTGAAGAATAACCTTATCGCCGTCTGATTTAACAGCATACATTATTCGTTTACCATTGTACATTGTTGCAATCGACCGCTGCGGTGGAGGCGGTGGTATAGGAATGCCCGCTTTTTTTGCAGCCTCCATAGAAATATTCTCCCTTGAACCATCTTCAAATGTCAATTCTACAGGAGATTCGCTCTTATTATCGAATACTTTAAAACTCTTTATTGTTTTATTATTGTAAAATAATGTCGTGGTAGAATCAACCGGCAAAGCAGTTTGCTCCTCAACAGGTGGTGTTACTACAATTTCGTCCGGAGTCTTTTGACTTTCCGTATCGGTTTTTACTTTGCAGGATATCCCTATAAAGACAATTGTGGCAAGGGGCAATACCAACAAGCGGCTGATATAATTCACTTTTGCATGTTTATTTTTCGATAGCATGATTAACCTCCTTTTTATGGGTGAGTAAAAAAAATTATTCGTGATGGAAAATTGCTGACGTGTAAAAACAGATGACAAGATCATTTCAGCAAAAGCACTTGTATCGCCATCTTCCAGCGCCATTTTATCTGCTATGAATTCATGAATCATATTGAGTTCTTTGCGGATGAGCCAGAAAAACGGATTGACCCAGAACAGTAACAGAATAGTATTCATGAACAACTTATCATAGGTGTGTTTTTCTGTGATATGCGCTACTTCATGATTGAATATTTGCTGACCGGAAGTTGTATGCAAGTCGATTGACCGGTTCCAGAATATATCGTTGAAGAAAGAGAATGGTGTTCCTTTTTCATCTGTATTGATGAAATTAACGCCATTTACTTTTGTTTGAGGATAGCGTTTTTTCATTCGTCCTATTTGAAACAAACTACTGATCAGCCTTACTATAAAGAAAAGGGAAATAAGCAGGTAGCCATATATCCATATCGTGTCTGTATTCACTGCGCTTGTTCTACCCATCTCTACCACAATTTGATCCTGCATGGTGATGGTTTGCAAGGCCCGGGTAATATTTCCCTGGTCTGTACCACCACTAAAAATATTGATAGATACGAATGGGAGTAGCAGGGAAAGACATACAGTCAGTAATAAATAGAAACGGTTCCAACGGTGGAAAACTTTATCTTTCAAAGCTAAAAAATAATAGCCAGCTAAAATTCCCGAAACGATCAGTACTTTTAGAATATACCAGGAGACTGCTACCATCATTTCTCTTTATTTTATGCTGAAATAAAATCGGGTCTAAATCCCAAATCGTAAATCCCAAATCCCAAATCCCAACTCCTACTTATCTGGATTCATCAACGTAACAGGTTGTAATCTAAATGCGTTTACCTTATGCCCATTTTGCATGGCAGGTATCCAATCCGGACCATTTCGAACTGCATCTACAGATATCCGGGCAAGATTGGTTCCCTTCATCGTAGTTGCTTCTACATTACTCACTTTTCCATTTTCATCCACAACAAATTTTACTACGCAAGTTCCAAAGTCTTCCTCGCCGAATTCATCGATGTTTTCTACAATCGCGCTTTGAATATAATTGGCCCATTTTGCCTGTCCTCCCGGAAATTGTGCCTCTTCTTCGGTTTCTTTAAAGACTTTATCCATTTTTTGAGGTTCTTTAATTTCATCTAAATTTTTATCCTTGCAGGAAACGGCTAAGAATA
>JBBSSE010000238.1:0-5188 GCA_038242375.1 Chitinophagales bacterium | reverse complement strand
GCGCCGATCGTATTAAAATCAGGATTCGTAAATCCTCCCGGAACTTCCGTTTCCACGAGTGATCCATTGACTACAGTCCGAACAATTGTTTTTCCATCGGCGGTCACATTTAAATATTCATTCGTTTTTTGTTGCGCGGAATATCCGGCCAGGAGAGATACATTATGCTTCTCTATTTTGAAATCATAATTCAGCAAATGCTCCATCAATTGTTCTTTGTAATTGCTGCGGCTGTTATACACATATGGATAAGAGATGGCCGGATCGTTGGCACTTGCCCTATACGGAGAATGGTGCTCATAGGCAAAATCATTCGCAGAAATGTAGCTTAAGTTCGCAGTATAGTTCAGCCCTTTGAATAAATCTAAACGAATTTTAAGATGATCCGCCAGGTATTGGGTATTCGAATTATTTTCCAAAAAATGATCTACACCCAGCGGGTTTTCAAATTTTGGTAATCCATTCACCGTTAAGGCATAGCCATACTTTTCCTTTGCATCATACACCGGTAATAAGGGAGACTGGAAATAAGCATTAGACAAATCATACTTGAACGCTTCAGACCTTATTTCTGAAAATATGAGATTGTTCGTAACTGTCAAAATACCTTTTTTAAGTTCATTGACAGAACGGATTCCTTTCTTATTAAATTTAGAACCGATAAAAGTACCAACCTCATCAGAGTAATCCCCGCTTAACGCATAGGTAAGGTATTCGCCCCCGCCACTAATATTTAAATTGTAATTCTGTGTACTTCCATTTCGGGAAACGAGGTCCTGCCAATCGGTATTTACACCAGTTCCCTTTGTAATATAATCAGGGAAAGAAGTACTTCCCGAATTTTCATACATCATTTTGTGCAGTTTCTGGTATCCGGCCGCATCAAGAAAATCATATTTTTTTGTAGGGCTGAGACTTCCGTAGTAACTATTAAAATCCAGTACAGGAACTCCTTTTTTGCCTTTTTTTGTGGTAATGAGGATAACTCCATTTGCACTATTGGAACCATAAATAGAAGCTGCCGCCCCATCTTTCAAAACTTCAATGGATTCCACATCGTTATTATTTAAATAATAAGGATCGCCCGGCGTGCCATCAATAATGTATAAGGGCTGATGGCCGCCAAACGTGCCAATTCCCCTTAAACTCACATCAGAGGCCTGACCGGGATTGCCACCCGGACTGGTAACATTTAGTCCCGCTACGGTTCCCTGCAATGCATTAATCGGGTTATTCGTACTCATCTTTTGAATTTGATCTCCTTTCACAGAAGAGATAGCACTTGTAAGATTGCTTCTTTTTTGAGTTCCGTAACCTACTACCACTACTTCATCGAGGTTTTTATTTTCCTGTTCCAATTGAATAAATAATTCTAATTGGTTATTTACCGGAATTTCTTTCGATTTGTACCCTACAGAAGTAACCCGGAGCACATCATTTGCATTTGCTTCAATTGAAAATCTTCCCTCACCATCTGTGATAACTGTATGGGTAGAATTTGCAACCTGTACACTTGCTTTCGCAATGGGATTATCCAGCTTATCTGTCACACGGCCTTTTATTTGTGCAAAGACCGATGTAGCGAATAATGTGGAGGAAATACTCAACATGAGTAAATTGGTAATAAAGAAAAGAAGAAATCGTCTCTTTATTGTAATCTGATTAAAAGAAGGTTTAAATACCATTGAAGCGTTTTTTGAGTGAATTAAAAAAGAAGACTATTGTTTAAAAAGATAGGTTTAGGTTTAAAAATGACCATGAATAACCCAGGTCAAAAATCGTTTAGAGAAAATTTTCTTGGGAGAAAGCATGCTCTCATATAAATAAATTATTGCGATGTTAAATTTAGTTTACAGAAAACCACATCCAATAAAAAAGCACCCCTATTTAACCCTTAAAAGCACCTCTACAGTACCCCTACATGAGCAATAACTAATTGATAATAAATACTTTAAAAATGTTTGCTTTTAATAAAAAACATTCAATTGCCAAAAGAAAAATGAATTATTTTTTCAAAAAGAGGAAAAAAAAGGACGGATATTATAAAAACTGGCTACCATTCCAGTTAAAAAAGGGCAAAAAACTTAAAAGATGTAAATTCTGACCAAAAACATGAATGAATACTTAGGAATAAAATTCCCAATGGAGACAAGATTGGGACATCAAATATTAACCGATGAGAAAATATGTGTAAGAAAAAAAATAGTAAGAGGCAACCAAGTGGTGTTGGAAAAATGTTTCCTGCTTTAAAATGACTTCAAAAACTCATTCAGATCCTCGCCAGTCTGGAGGTTTAGTTGTTTTCTTAAACGATACCTGGCCATTTCTACGGATTTCACAGAAATATTATTGATCGAAGCAATCTCTTTTATGGAGAGGTTTAAACGAATCTGCGCGCATAATCTGCGCTCATTATCCGTTAATCCAGGGAACTTCTTCATGAGATTGAAAAAGAAATCCTTGTGCATTTCATCCACGGATTCATTAAACTCCTGGGCATCGCTGTTTATTTCAAGGTTTTGCTGAAATTTTTTAATCACCTTATTAAATTCCGGAGTATTTTCTTTTTTTATATCCTGTACGCCCAGCAATTTCAACTCTTCAATAAAAACCCTGATCAGTTCATTTCTTTGGGAAATATGAAGAGCATAATTTTTTAGGTCAGCATTTTTATATTCAAGTTTTGAATTGAGGACTTCTTTTTCCGTGACGGTATTTTGCAAATCCTGCTGAATCATTTTTTGCTTGAATTCTTCCTGATCGTTTCGTCTTTTTTGAGCCTGTCGCATACTTCTGTATAATAATAAACCTATGATTATCAATAAGATCATGCCTGCAATAAATGCATTTCGTTGAAATACCCGCAAATCTCTGGACAGATTTAATTCCTTTATCTGATTTTCTTTATCCTGGGATTCGCGTTTCAGTTTCATCGTTGCCACCACATCCATTTTATTTCGCGAAATGATCTGGTTACTCACATTGGTATATTCCCGTAAATTCTCAAAAGCCTTTTTATACTGTCCCAAAGCTTCATATAATTGAGAAGAAATATGCAAATTATCCAGCAGTTTTTCCTTCCGGGAATTAGAAGTGGATTTATTTATGAGCGTCCTGGAGTTTTTTAAAAGAGAATCAGCCCGTGAATAATTTTTGAGTTTCAGGTAGGAAAACGCCATTTGATTTTGGGTTTCGGCTACGGCAAGCAAATCGGAATTATTGCTTTTGATACTCAATGCCTTCTCAAAATATGATAGTGCTTTTTGATATTTTCCGAAATAATTTTCACAAATGCCTATATTATTAAGTGTCGCGGAAATAGTCGCATTCATTTTTTCTTCCCGCGCTTTCGTTAGTGCCTTTTCAAAATAGATTTTTGCGGAATCATTTTCATTCCGCAATTGAAAAATGAGACCTATCGCGTTTAAAGAAAGAGCGATTTGCTTTTTACGACCCGCTGCAGTATTTAAATTATAGGCTTCCCGGTGGTACTGCATTGCAAAACTTGTATTTTCCGCATCGAAAAATACCCAGCCTAAATTTGTATTACAGTCAGCCAGAAGAAGGGTATCTCCGATCCTTTCTGAAAGATCTAAGGCTGAATACCCATATTGAAGTGCCTGTTCGTAAATATCGTTGTAAAGATATCCTTCAGATAAATTTAGCAGAGAGGCTACCTGGAGTTTTTTATCTGATTGATTCAGACTTAACAAATAAGCCTCATGCGCATAGACCAACGCCTGGTTTGTAGAATCTTTATTTAATTGATGTGCAAGAGTATTTAATTCCTTTATTCTTTCCATGCGGGGTAAACCGGGATCCCCTAATTCATTTCTAATTTGATTTGAATTATCCTGCGCATTGAGCTGCCCCGGCAATACCAGGCATATGGCTGCCAACAATTTTATGAAGAATTGTTTTATTAAGATTTGTATCTCTAAGCAGGATTTCATTCAGTTTATTTTTGCAGCAATTGTGTGATTCCCTGATTTTTAATAATTAGACAAACTTACAAAATCCATCCATCCTTCATCACCATCACAGGATTTCTCACAGCCTTAATATCTTTGGAAGGATCGCCCTGAACTACCACGATATCTGCAAGAAGCCCCTTCTTTATTCGGCCTATTTTTTCTCCATATCCAAATACATCCGCATTGACAGAGGTCGCAGAACGAAGCACATCCAGTGGCTGCATGCCATACTCCACCATCATCTCCATTTCCCGCGCATTTTCTCCGTGGGGGAAAACGCCTACGTCACCGCCCATGCAAATGGTTACGCCGGAACGTAAGGCAGCACTGAAACTTTTTCGTTTGTTCACGATGCGCTCCGGTTCCGGATCTATGCCTTTCCGCCATCCATTATATTGAGAAGTAGCGTCGCCGGCAGCCAGTGTGGGACAAAAAGCAATATTTCTATCTTTCATTAATTTAAAGATTTCTTCTGTGCCATTATCTCCATGTTCTATTGTACTGACTCCGGCGGCAATGGAACGGATCATGCCTTCAACCGTTGATGCATGGACAACGACTTCCCGGCCACCGCTTTTAGCGATTGCAACAGCTGCCGCTAATTCCTCACGACTGAAAGTGGGTGCTGCAACTCCATCTACTCCCCAACGATAATCGGCGTAAATTTTTACAACATTAGCGCCTTTGTAAATCTGGTTACGGACTTCCTTTTCCATTTCACTTATATTGCCCACTTCCGCAGCGCCCTTTGGAAGATCGATATCTGCATTGTCAAAACCGGGTCCATAGCTACCTGTTGCAACAATTCCTTTAGTGGCGATGATCATTCTTGGTCCGGGAATAACTCCTTTTTCAATAGCCGTTTTTAAACCCGCGTCATCATACTGTGCGCCTTCCGTTCCCAAATCCCTGACAGTTGTAAAACCCGCCATGAGAGTCGCTTTCGCATGCGTTACTGCTCTTGCTGTACGCTCTGCCCTACTCTCTTTTAGCACCTGGTCGTTCCAGGATGTTTCATTATAGGGATGCAGAAATAAATGTGAGTGACCTTCTATGAATCCGGGTAAAAGTGTGGCTCCTTTCAATTCGATCACACGCGTGTTCGTAGGAAGTTTAAAACGCATTGGCCCCGCGGCTTCTATTTTATTTCCTTTTACCAATACAACCCAATCAGTTTGCATCACTTCTCCGTCAAATACCCGTGCAGGTTTCAG
>JBBSSE010000237.1:0-5213 GCA_038242375.1 Chitinophagales bacterium | reverse complement strand
AGTGAAAAATATAAAAATTTCTATCAGTTTGCTTTTGACCGCCCTGATCTTGCCGGGCACGCTTTCTGGTATTATATTGAAGAGCGTTATAAGAAAGAGAATACCACTTATTTACTCTACCTGGCACGCATCTACAAAAACCTGAATAAAGCAACGATGCAGGTTACTAAAAAACGCAAGTTCAAGGATTTGCTGAAAGAGTTCATGGAGTATCAGCAGGAAAAATATTATGAGGATATCATGCGCCGCAAAAATTATCCAAAGGGAAGTGAAATCACCAGTGTGGAAATCGGTAAACGGAAAGACTTTTTTCATTTTAATGTAAACCCCCGGAAGAAAGATTACTCATTTGCGGTTGTTCAGTATAAACAGGGCCAATACAAAGTGATTTTAAATGATGGAGATAAAGACAAAACCTTATTGAAGTTCGGCGCAAAAAGTAAGATGGGAAACATCAATCCAAACTACCCCATGATGGCCTGGGATCCCAAAGGCACGCGCTTATCTGTTTTGTATGAAGAGCAGGGAAGAATAAAACTTTTTGTGTATGATGTGCTTTCAAATAGCAAACCGTTCAAAAAAGATTTTACGGATATTTTTGAGCAGGTACAGGACATGAAATACATTTATAGCAGCCAGAGTTTATTGATGAGCGCGGTTAAAAATGGTCATTCCGATATATTCATCTATAATATGGATAGTGAAAAACTGAACCAGATTACCAATGATGTCTATGATAATTTGGATCCTGCTTTCGTAGCTTTCCCAAATAAAAACGGGATATTATTCTCCAGTAACAGACCAGGTGCAGATGCCAAAGGAAGCGATACTTCCTTAATGAAAAATCGTTTCAATATTTTCATGATTACAGATTATGGAGACAACAGGCCGGAGATTAACCAGATCACCCAATTAACCAAAATGAAATTTGGTGATGCCCGTTATCCTGCGCAGTACAATGTAAATCACTTCACTTTTGTAAGCGATTTAAATGGCATCGGAAACAGGTATGCAGGATTTTTTACTACCAGAAGTGAAGGGTTGGATACACTTGTGATTATCGGGGATGAACTGCTCCGTAATCCATCTTTGCCGGAAATCGATTCGGTGTTGAAATCGAAGAATAAAACCGATGTTGATTCTATCGCGGTGGTAGCTATATCCAAGGATTCGGCTTATTCATTTCCATTAACCAATTACGAAAGTAGCCTGCTTGAATCGAGGGCAGCCGGCGCTGGCGACCTGGTAAGTGAAGTGACCAGGCAGAGTGATGAGAAGATTCTTTATAAATTAAAAATTGATGAAAATGCCCTTCGCCGTAGAAATGTAAATACAAGGCCTACGGCATATATGCAGCACATATTGGAGCAGGATCGTATTTCCAAAGGAGAAGAAATGATCTCTAAACCAAAAGGAAAGAAAGAGGAGGAAGATATTTTTCAACTTGAATTTGAGCCTGAAAAGAAAGATAGCAATGCTGTAAAAAAACAGCCGATGGATGCGATCGTTCCCGGAGTGCTGGAGAACGCAAAAAAGTATCCGTATAAGCCATTGAAATTTGCAACAGATTATGTTACGACCGGATTTAATAACAATGTATTAGGAACAAGATATCAAACCTACCAGGGAGGAAGCGGGCCAATCAATCTTACTTCTGATAATGGGTTGAACGGGATGGTTCGTATAGGCGTTGCTGATATTATGGAGGATATTAAAATCTCCGGTGGCTTTAGGATCTCTTCTAATTTAAAAGATAATGACTGGCTTTTCCAATTCAGTAATTTACGGAAACGGCTTGATTGGGGATTGTCGTATTTCAGAAGCGTAAAACAATTAGGATCTGAAAGTGACAATGCGAATTATCCGGGAAAATTAATTTCAAATTTATACCAGTTAAGTCTCTCTTATCCGTTGGATGTTACAAAAAGTATTCGGATAACTGCAGGAGCAAGGAAGGATAATTCAATAGAGAGTTCCTTTGATGTAATCTCCTTATCCAGTAAAGCTGTATCCAAAACCTATGGTTTAATGCGTGCTGAATTGGTCTATGATAATACACTGAATCCCGTAGAAAATATTTGGAACGGTGTTCGGGCAAAAGTATATATGGATTGGAATGCGCAGGTAAGTAAATTAGGTACAGCCTCCGGAAGAAATACATTCAATGCCGGCTTTGATGCAAGAGGTTATTACCCGATCTACCGGAACTTTATCTGGGCCGTGCGTGGAGCTGCAGACTTTAGCTGGGGCAACCAGAAATTGATCTATTATTTAGGAGGAGCAGATAACTGGTTCACCTTTGGAAGCAATAAAAAGGTGGATAAAAATAACGTTACTTCCTATCGTTATTTTAATCCCAATAACAAACCCGCGCCGGATCAATCCTATGCCTTTCAGACGCTGGCGGTAAATATGCGTGGATACATTCAGAATGTTGCGAACGGAAACAATGCGATGGTTATAAACAGTGAGTTCAGGTTGCCCGTGTTTACAACATTATTCAGCAAACCAATCAATAATGCTTTTATAAGAAATTTCCAATTGACCCAATTTATTGATTTAGGTACCGCCTGGAATGGTGCTTATGACAAATTCTCCAGGCCATCTATTACTTATGCCGATGAAAGAAATCCTTATGTGCAGGTGAAAATAGAATCACCAGGCCTGGGTCCATTCCTTGGTGGATATGGTTTTGGAGCAAGAAGCACATTGCTTGGCCATTTTGTGAAAGTAGATGCCGGTTGGCCAATGAATGGGTTGTTTAAAGGAAAACCTATATGGTATGTTAGTTTAGGATTGGATTTTTAAGTGACTATAATCTGTTATTCGAAATATTGAATTGATAAAAAACCCTGTTTTTAATTTTTAAAAATAGGGTTTTTTATGGATAGACTTCTGCTTTTGTATAATCCTGTCTGCGGATAATTAGATGAATCTTTCATCAGGAACTGTACCAAAGGGATGGTATTTGTGTCCTTCCTGATTTTCAATAAATGTAATTGGGAAATCCTTTTTTAAGTAAATAATGTGTGTTTTTTAATAAAATATTAATGAAGCAATTCTTATGTAACTACATTCAGTAAAATATTAATATCTGTACTTTTTAAATTAATATGCTCATTTACTATACAAAAAGCGGCATACTCATTGTGCCCTATTCTTAAAAAAAGTAATCATGGGAAAAGAACATAAAGGACAGCCAAGCGCAACCAATAAAAGTGAAGGAACAGGTCTTAGTGCTAATATGGAAAATCAGGATCTGGAAAAAATCAAGGAAATAACCGATGAGTATATGGATGGTCCGGATGAAATAGCAGATAATGTAAGAAAAGAACACCCTAACCGGAACGTGGATAAAGAAGATCCTACAAATGCCGGTGGTTACCAACATTAATTTATTTTGGTAAATCAGAATCTGGAATTACCCGTATTAACAATGGTCGGGCTTTAATAAATGAAACCAGGCACCTTAAGATTATTTGGTCCTGAAAATTTGAGTTGTACTTGTTAGGCAGAAAAAGAAGGAATTCATTTCAATATGCATTGTTGAACGTGCATTATAGGATTTTGTAACCGTAGATATTTGTGAAAGCCATTACTTGGAGATACTTTTTGTAAGATAAGCAATCAACATAATGCTCATTAAAAAAATAGCAGCGGTAATAACTGTCAGTAATAATGATGAATGTTTATAAACTCCATGTCGCAATCCTTTTTCTGTAAGCCTGTACCTGATATAAGATAAAATAAGGGTGATAACACCGGCTACAACAAGGAGAATTCCAATTAATGCAGAACTACCTTTCGGCTGCACAATTTGTTCAGAACCAATCAACAGAGAGATTTGCTTTACAAATAAGGAGAATTTTTCTACCACAAAGCCAAAGGCCATAATGCCAATGCTCGTCCGTATCCAGGCGAGGAAGGTTCGTTCATTGGCTAAAAAATCATTGGGACTTCCCGGTTTTTTTATTTCATCCATGAAGGTCTTATTTCGGTTAAATGTTTTTATAACGAATCATTTTTTTTATTCGTGCATGGTTAATTTATATCGATAAATATACTTCTTTCATCTTAAAAAAAGAACCGGTTTAGGTTTGTAAATGGTTTAAAATAATTCTTTTTCTTTCGAATGTTTTTAATGGTACTTGTCGCCGACTGAAAATCTGATCCAAAATATCATCTAATCCATTTTTCTAAATAAGCTAATAAGGTTGTGTCTTGAACGTAAGGCATTTCTACTAAGGTTAAGCAAGGCTTTAAATTTCAAGAACATTATTTATAAGCTGAATTCTGAATTATTCAATATCATAAATTTTTATAGAAAACCGGAACAGAAACCCAATCTTAGAAGAAATTCCCTTTCTACCTTGAAACAAGCTTACTACCTTGTTTTTTTGACATTCTATTTTTGGAGTTAAAAAAAAGGATTGTCATGAATACTTTTTTTACCGGATACTTTCCTTTATCCCGTTCTCATAACTCGTAGGCTTAATCGAAAACCTATTTTCAAATTTACTGCTGTCAAAAAAATAATCCCGGTCGTTCTGATATTGCATTTCCTTTAATTCTTTAATGGTGGGAGAAAAAATACCTAAAAGGGAGATCATGAATTTAGAAAGAATATAATAACGGGGTTTCACATTCATTTGTTCCGCTGTGTAAAGAATAAATTCCTTTCCTGTCCATTTCTGATGCGATGTAGGTAAGTGCCAAACCTCATTATAGGCATCCGCAGTATTGCCTAAAAGTGCCACTGCTTTTGCCGCATCCGGGATGTAGGTACATGAATGAATCTTGTCCGCGTCAGATTGCCAGAAGGCTCTTTTAATCTTTTTATAATTGTCAAACAAGCTAATGTTTAAAATACCTGTTGAGGCATTCTTCCCATAAAAATCAGCACTTCGGGTTATCATTGCTGTGAGACCTTTGTTCTTAATGGCTTCAAAGAGCATGTTCGCTATCTCAGCCCGTACTTTCCCTTTACGGGTCACGGGTGCAATAGGACTATCCTCTGTCATGTGCTTTACTGCTTCCGGCGCATACATATATACATTGTCAAAGAAAACCATTTTAGCCTGATTGGCAAGGCAGGCATCAATGACGTTTTTCATAATAACAGGCCAATCTTTTTCCCATATTTTTGAAGAATATTTTAATCCTGCGGTGAGGTACACAATTTCAGATCCTTTTACAGCCAGGTCAACGAGGTT
>JBBSSE010000236.1:0-5214 GCA_038242375.1 Chitinophagales bacterium | reverse complement strand
TCCTGCAACTGTCACCCAAAAGATCACAGATGGAGCAACCATTACTATTAATTACAGCCAGCCTTCCATTAAAGGAAGAACCATTGGAAAAGATATTGATCCCATGGAAGGCAAAGTATGGCGCACCGGGGCAAATGAGGCAACAACTTTTGAAACAGATAAAGCTTTAATGATCGATGGGGTTTCCTTACCTGCCGGAAAATATGGATTGTTTACTATCTGGAACGGAAATGATGTAACGATTATTTTCAATAAAACCTGGGAGCAATGGGGAGCATTTGATTATAAAGAAGCAGATGATCAGCTTCGCGTAAAAGAAACCGCGATGGATTCAAATCCCTCAACTGAAAAAATGATTTTTACAGTTAGCCCTGAAGGAGAAGTAAGTCTTTTGTGGGGCCCAAAGAAGGTTTCATTTATGGTAAAATAATCCCGATGACCTACGTCATCACTTAAAATAATAAAAAAAAGGTATCTTATGGATACCTTTTTTACTTGTACATTATGTAGTATTTACCTGATCCAATAATCCTGTAACGCTTCTTTAGGAATAAATAAATTAATTTCTCCATCGGAATAGGGTTTAATTTCATAAGGTGTATAATAAAATCCAAGGCCTTTGGAGGTGAGATAAAAATTTGTCGTTGGTTTAAGCGTATCTACAAAAAAGCCATTATCTTTTAATGGTCCGTTATTGCTAATTTGATATTGATTGCGTGCGGATTGATCCAATAACCGGGGTAAAGCGTTGATTCCATCCGGACTTAGGATATCCTCCGGTAATAATTTTCTGCCGCTTGTTTTATCTATATTTAAAAGAATCGTGCTGTAATTTCCATGAGCACCTCCCTCATAGTCGTAGACGTAATGTGCAAGGGTGATCGTTTCTTCATTTTCATACATCACTCCCAGGTAATTAAGAACTTGCTTTGAGAAAGACATTCCCATCATTTCTGCGTCTTCCGGGGTTAATTTATCTCCTTCTGTTTTCCATTTTTTCAGATTGTTGTTTGTTAAGGAATCCATCCACACGGAAACGTCCGTATCCGGTGAAGGCATGCCCAATAATTCCTTTACATGCGGTTTCAGTTTGTCTCCTAAAAGATTTTTCTCCCATGGCCAGACCGTTCCCATAAAATATTCGAATGTAGATTCATTTTTTATCTCCTGCGGCAGTTTGGCATTTGCTTTTGTATAAGGGAAATCAAATGCTGTAAAGGAATCATCGGGTGTGAGATGCACGTTTTCTGCAGGATCACTGACGCCATTTATTTGAATCGACATTTGCCCGGTGATGTTTTCTTTTAAGATGCCTTTTAGAGAGAGCCAACTGTTCGCATTTCCACCATTTAAATAAATGCTGTCACCCGTTGAGATAATCGTAGGATCAGAATAAACCATCACGGGGTCTGGGACCTCTTTTAGCCATAAATATCCCTTATAACTATCTGCTTTGCTTAGATGAAGGACAATTTCTTTGTCTCCCATTTTGCCCGAGTAAGTCCGGTACCAATTGGCTGGCTCGGATACGGAAAGTTTTCCGGTGTTACAGGAGTATAAAAAAATGATCAAGACAATAAAAAAAATCTTTGTAATTGATTTTGACAGGATCATAGGAATTAATTCAGATAGAATGAATGAGGAAAACCGGAAGTGTTTCCATATTTAAAAAAATAAACGGTTTCGGTTTTTTTTTAAATTACCGCACCATATTCAATATCATCATGCTTTCCGCGATCATTTTGCTGTTATATTCGAGAGAAAGCCTTTTATAATTTACAGCATCCACAATAGTACCGATCCAACAAAGTCCAATAGTCAGGAAATAGAGTATTCCCAAACCAATGTGCCCGAGAATAAAGCGATGAATGCCTGCTACACCAAATAAGCCTAAGAGTGTTAGAACAAGGATCAATTGCGGATCGCGCCTTTTAGAGCGGTAGAGAATGCAAAACTGGGTAATTTCATCCGGGCTGTATTGTTTTACACGCGAATTGATGGTTAGTAATTCTTCCGGAGATATATCGTAGAGATATTTTAATAGTATCGGATTCATGGAAGAAAATGAGTCGGAAATATTCATGATTTTGACGTTTTAAGTGTTGGAATAAAATTACTTCTGAAAAGAATGTAGATCCTGTGCAAAATAACGGGCAATGCAAAAATTCCTAAAGGATGCATGTCGAAGGAGGCAGCAGGTTTCCCTTGTAATAAAAAAGAAATTGATCGCCCAAGACCACAACCGGGGCAATGATCAATTCCGAATAAACCGGATAAACACAGGGAGAAAGAATCTTTTTGTGACGGATTTAATGTAGCCAAAAGAATCAATGCTACTATCCAAAAGGCTAATTCTCCATATTGTTGTAAGGCAATTTTCAATGAAATATTTTTCATACAATCTACATAATATTTTTCTCAATAGTTTCCTTTTTCGAAAAATTGCCGAATAGGTGATTAAAATCAGTGATAGAATTTTGTCATTCGCAAATAGCCTTTCTGTAATAAAAAATAATAAAACTATATTAAAAGAAGCGGCTTTCGGAGAGAGATATCCTCTTAATTGATCTCAATAAAGGAAGGTTTTTTTACAAATTGTTTATTGTATTTAAAAATAACATTGGTCGATATTTCTATATTATAATGTTCATTGTAATAGTTTTTTCTCGGGAAGTAAAACCCTTTTAACTCGATCGTTCCAAAAACAAAACTTTCATTCCGGGTTCGGATACCGCCACCAAGTGATGGGTAGATCTTTGCTGCTTGAGTATAAGGAGTGAAAACACTTACATTCGTAAATACAAACGGAGCAAATCGAAATGCAACGACTGACCAGGGACTGAAAAAAACAGATTCGGCTTTTACTGTCGCCCGCATGGAACCGCCGATATCGCCAACTCTAAATTCAGGTAATCCAAATTTACTATTTACAAAAAGGGGTTCGTTTACCTCTGTATTCACTTGTTGTGCCACATCCAGGTTTAAAAAGAAGCGCTGCTTCCAACGGTTCCCCATAGATTTTAATTTATCGAAATAGCTTACAGCTGCTAATAAATTAATATCCTCAATATTTTTTTTATTTAAATAACCCTCGGCTCTTAATGTGTAACTTAAATAATTATTCCTTTTATTAAAGCGGTATCGTTCATAATTAAATCCAATAAATGGCCTGGAGCGATTTTCTTTGATCGTATAACCGGAAGTGATACTCAATAATAGTCCTTCGGGAATATCCTCATTCCGGCCAAAGCCGTAAATATATTGAGTCTTATAGAAGTTTTGCCTGTAAAAAGTAACCGTACCAAGCAGACCTAAAAGATCAGCATATCGCCAGTTATCCTGGTTGGAAAATTTACCTGGTTTTTCCTGGAATTGATTATTGATAAAACGCATTCCAATAATTTTTCTTAAAACATGCTTTTCTTCTTCAGCAGTAAACTCTTTAGCCCGGAGGTTATATCCTGCCCAGGCTTCTATATTTGAATTGGTAAAACGATAATCAGATTTATATAAGGAATCACTCAAATAAAGGTTTCGGGTGGAATTGTACGAAGCATCAAATTCATATGTCCAGTTCATATACCGGTTTACCAATGGTTTGGACAGGTTGAAATAGTAATTATTCTCATTTTTAGGACCCGGTTTTATATTGCCAAAACTTTGATAGCCGACCCTTCCATCAATAAAACTGCCTCCTATATTTCTCCGGTTATATTCCCCTCCAAAACCAAAATTATTTTTTCTTTTTTCTTCGTACAAGCCATAAAAAACCAGCGCGTTTCCACTGCCGGCAATGTTATCCTCCCGAATCTCTAATTGAGTATTTTTTAATCCCAGGGAACCAATAGCACCACCTAAGGAGAATACATCTTTTACAATGACAAGTATATCTGCGGAATCTGATTCGCGGGACAATTTATTCACAATGATATCTGCATCCTGTAAATAGGGGAGTTGCCTTAAAAACCGGGCATTATCCGCGAATAAGAAAGGTAGTATCTGCTCATTTTCTTTAAAAAACAGGTTGCGTTTTATGACGTTGTTTTTTGTGAGATAGTGTACTTTGTTAGCAATATCGATCAGGGTATTTGTTAGTTTCTTCGTGGTATCGTCCGACCGTGTTCCAAAAGGAAGTCTCTTTATTTCAATATTTCTGATAATAAGGCCTTTGTATTTATCATAAGCCCGGTCATTTCGTTCCAATTCATTTGCCTGGTCTATTTCTGTGCTGTCTTTTTTGAATGAGTCAATCATTTTTGCGACCAGCGTCTTTTTATCCTTTATTTTGGCCGTATCTTCCTGAGCAAAAAGAGGAGAGGAATACATCCCCAGGATGCAGCAAATGAAAAACAAAAAGAATTTCCCTCGTAAATTCATCACACAATTTATTGGTTTCTAATTTAATAGTTTAAAAAATCAACAAAACAATGAAGGGCTTGCAGGAATCATTCCAATTGAAGGAAAGGAAGTGTTTTAGTAAAAAATAAAAGGGATAATAATAAGAAAACTTTTAGAGGCCGGAAAATTTTTGTTTAATCTTATCTATAAAACCTATTTCAATCATTTTTTCAGCAATTTTTATCATATTCGAAAAAGCAAGTGAGCCGGAAATTCCATGCCCGACTATAACAGGTTTATTTACACCCAAAACAGGAACACCGCCAAATTTTTCAAAATTGAATTGATTAAAATATTCATCTTCAATCTTTCTTCTCTGGATCAGATCATAAAAAGATTCAGCGAATTTCAATAAAATATTTCCGGTAAAACCATCACACACATATATTTCCGCCTTGTTCATTAATACATCTCTTCCTTCCGCATTGCCAATAAAATTAATTTTAGGATTAGTCTTTAAAAGAGGGTAGGCAGCCTGGCAAACGAGGTTTCCTTTCCCTTCTTCCTCTCCCACATTCAGTAAGGCGACACGGGGATTTTTGAAATTTAAAATATGCTCGGCAAATAAGGACCCGAGAATGGCGAATTGAACAAGATGATCCGGCTTGCAGTCTGAGTTTAAACCTACATCAATAAGGACAGATAATTCGCCTTTTTCTGTAGGCATATATGCGCCGATAGCAGGACGCGAAATACCTTCAATCGCTTTAATGCTGTAAAGTGAACCTACAAGCATGGCCCCGGTATTTCCGGCGCCTATAAATGCATCCACCTGTGAGGAAGCCAGCATAGAGAATCCGATTGCAATTGAGGAGT
>JBBSSE010000235.1:0-5224 GCA_038242375.1 Chitinophagales bacterium | reverse complement strand
GGCGTGCGCTTTTATACAAACATTAATGCCTTATCAAGATTGATGGAAGCATGCCATGAAAATGGCAAGGAATTGCTAATCCTGGACAGGCCAAATCCAAATGGTTATTTGATAGACGGACCCGTACTCGATATGAAATACAAATCCGGAATCGGCATGTTTCCCATACCCATGTCACATGGATTAACTGTTGGAGAATTCGCTCAAATGGCCAATGGACAAGGCTGGTTGAAAGATGGTGTAAAATGCGCTATTAAAATAATTCCGGTCGCGAATTACAATCATGATATGCGTTACGATTTACCCGTACCTCCATCACCAAATTTAAATACCCAACGATCCATTTTACTCTATCCATCTCTTTGCATGTTTGAGGGAACTTATATCAATTTGGGAAGAGGCACTTATTTTCCATTTACCGTTTTAGGAAGTCCTTATTTAAAAGGGATTTATGATTTCTCCTTTACGCCAACCGGCATAAAAGGGATGGCAGAAACTCCCTTATTCATGAACCAGGTTTGTTATGGATTGGACCTTCGGAATTATGACACCGAACTTCTTCGTAAAAGCAAACAGATCAATTTTAAATGGATCATGGAGCTTTATAAAGCATCTCCAAATAAGGAACAATTCTTTGATTCAAAAATGAGCAAGGAAATGAATAATATTGAGATCCAAATCGGGTCCGGATTATTCAGGCAGCAAATTATAGATGGTGTTCCGGAAGCAGAGATCAGGGCAGGTTGGGAAGCAGGATTAACGGCGTATAAGGAAATGAGAAAGAAATATTTGTTGTATCCGTAATCGTAAAAATTAACTAATTCTTAAAAAGAAATGTAGAAATAAGAATGGGATGATTTTTGAAAAAGTCATCCCATTCTTTTATCAATTTATTTTATATATCCTAAATTTTCGTTGGTTTCAAATCCCAAACTACTCCAGTGCAGACGGAGATCAAATTCCTGGTCAGACGGAGACCGTCAGACCAAGTTACCCTTCGCAACTTTTACAATCCACCAGGCTTGTTACCAATTCTTTTGAAACACTTTGGCTACGCTGATAATACAAGGTTTTTACCCCTAATTTCCAGGCTTCAATCATTAATTTATTGACCTCTTTCACAGGGAGATTCGATGGAATATTCAGGTTTAAACTTTGAGACTGATCAATATATTTTTGACGGATAGATGCCTGTTGAATAATCTCCAATTGACTGATCTCTTTAAAGGTTTTGAACACATCTTTTTCCTCCCGCGTTAAGCAATTCAAATGCTGCACACTTCCATAATTCAACATGATAGTTCGCCAGGTTTCTTCATTGTCCATTCCTTTCGTTTCCAAAAGTTCTTTCAGGTATTTATTCTTGCGCATGAAGTTTCCTTTTGAAAGTCCCGCTTTATAATAATTACTATTAAAAGGTTCGATTCCAGGGGAAGCCTGTCCCAATATTGCTGAAGAAGAAGTTGTCGGAGCGATAGCAGTAAGTGTTGTATTTCGTTTACCATATCCTTCCAATAATGGAGCTTCACCATAGATACGTGCCAGATCACGACTGGCTTTTTCTGCTTTATTTTGAATATCAGAAAAGATCGCTGTCGTTAATTGTTTTGACTTCATCCCCTCAAATGGGATCATATTTTTCTGTAAATAAGAATGCCATCCCAAAACGCCTAAGCCAAGTGCACGGTGCCTTTTAGCGAAACGATTCGCATTTGCCAGGTAAAAATCACCTTCGGTTTTTACAATAAATTCCTGAAGTACTGCATCCAGGAAAAAGATTGCCAATCTTACCGCGTCTGAATCTTTCCACTCATCATAAGTTTCAAGATTCATGGAAGATAAACAGCAGATAAACGATTCATCTTCTGTAGAAGGCAACATGATTTCAGAACACAGATTACTTGCGTTGATGGTATAGTTCAGATCTTTATAAACCTGTGGTTTATTTTTATTTACATTATCCGTAAAGAAAATATACGGCAATCCCTTTTGCTGACGGCACTCTAATAATTTCGCCCAGACTTCTCTTTTCGCCATATCTCCATCAATCATGTGTTGCATCCAATAGTCAGGAACACATACGCCTGTAAAAAGATTCTGAATCGGATGACCAATATTTTTTATTTGCAAAAACTCCATAATATCCGGATGATCAATATCCAAATAGGCTGCGAATGCTCCGCGTCTTACTCCACCCTGGGAAATCGTGTCCATAGCAGTATCGAACAAACGCATGAAACTTACGGCACCACTGCTTTTTCCATTATCTGTCACAGTACTTCCTCTTCCACGCAGGCTACCAAAATACCCGGAAGTACCTCCTCCTAATTTTGTTTGCATGATCACCTCGCCTAATTTGTGGGTAATCCCTTCAATGTTATCCGGCACATGCACATTAAAACAAGAGATCGGCAATCCTCTTTCCGTACCCATATTAGCCCAGATAGGTGAACTCAAACTCATCCACCCCCGTTCGATCATTTCCTGAAAAGAACTTGCTAATTCCGGTTTATATAGACGGCGTGCGGCTGCCGTGCAAATTCTTTCAATTGCCTTTTCAACAGTTTCACCTTTTAGGAGATAACCCCTGTTTAAATTCTGTTCACTTTCCTCATTTAGCCACCACATTCTTTCATTTACGGGCGGTGTTTCAAATATCGTATCCATATATTCAGCTTGTATAATTTTTTGTTCCATTAGAATAAGTCATTAGCAGTAATGCTTTTATCATGTTTTGTATAATCTACCGGGCGCTTGGCAAAAAAGTCGTCCATGCTATTCGCAAAAACTTCCTCTTCAAACCATTTCATTGGCCTGTATTGTTCTGTGGAAATATGGTATTGCCTCGGCATGCCAATTTTCTCCAGGCTTTCATCAACCCTGAATTTGATAAAATTCAACAGATCTTTCTTTTGAATGATGTCAATTTCACCTTCTTCAAAAATCCAGTCAAGAATACGCTCTTCAATGTCGACAGACTCTCTCACTACTTCAGAAATCCGCTGCAATGTTTCTGCATCAAGCACATCAGGATATTCCTCTTTTATTTTGTTGATCAGGTACATCCCTGCATTGGCATGAATCTGTTCATCAATAGACGTCCAGGAAATGATATTGCTGACATTTTTCATCCAACCTTTAAAACGGGGAAAAGAAAGAATGATGGCAAACTGGCTAAAAAGCGAAACGTTCTCAATCAAAATAGTAAACATGATAAGTGAAATAGTGTATTCCTTTTTATCATTGGATTTTGAATTGGCCAGGCTGTGCGTTAAATAATCAATGCGCTCTTTGATCGCAGGTACTTCTATTAGTTTGGAAAATTCATCTTCATATCCTAACACTTCCAACAACCTGGAATATGCTTCAGAATGCCTGAATTCACATTCGGCGAATGTGCTTCCCAATCCATTGATCTCAGGTTTTGGAAAATGATTATATAGATTTCCCCAAAAAGATTTTACAGCAACTTCTATCTGCGCGATGGCCAGTAAACTTCTTTTTACCGCGCTTCTTTCCGCCGGCAATAAATGGGAATGAAAATCCTGTGTATCTGCTGTGAAATCCACTTCGGAATGAACCCAGAATGAACGGTTAATTGCTTCTGTGAATTGCAATATTTCCGGATATTCAAAGGGTTTATAATTTACTCTTTTGTCAAATAATCCCATTCTAATCTTTTTTATTTTATTATAAAATAACGGGGATCAGGGAGTAGCGGGCACAAATGCAAAATTCTGCAGTATGACAACGACTTCACTTTTCCTCCGAAAGTTGTGTTCTATTATATTGAGCCGGCAGGTCTTCTGACTTTCCTGATTTTCAGATGCCTTCCCATGCCGGTTTTAGCCGGAACAGTGGCTTGATTAGATTCTGAAAACACTTTGCAATTAATTGCATAGGATTACAGCTACGGGGATAGTTCCGGACTTAAACCGGATTCCCTTTTAATGATAAAAAATCTTCTATCAAACCGAATCTTGCACAAGGTAAGTTTACTACCCGCGTTGTAAGATTCTTCTTTTGCACAGCATGTTGAAAACTTCTGCTGAAAAATTAAAAAAATAAAACAGCGGGAAAGAGTATTAATTACCGTCAGTATATTTTCATAGTAGTAAGCTTACAAACAATCCGGAATGACGTGGGTAAACCAGCACAAGATCATTCGGAAACCGGTCGATTCATCCATAAAAAAAGGTGATGACTTTTAAAAAATCATCACCTTTTATAAAAAGATATTTTCTTTTAGAATTCCTTTAAATTTTTACTGCGCCTTCCACCAATACCATGGCTTTATTATTGAGCACTTCTACAAAACCACTTTGAATGCTATAATCTTCCGCAGCAATTTTATCTTTTAGTATTTTTAATTTCCCCGCTTTCAGGGCACTTACCAAAGGAGCGTGTTTGTTCAGTACTTCAAACAATCCATCTATACCCGGAAGTTGCACGCCGTACACCTCTCCACTAAATATTTTCTTTTCGGGTGTTAGTATTTCTAAAATCATAAAGTCATGAAATATTTGAATTGATGTAATTAAAACTTCTCTTACGCCTGCGCTGCAGCCATCATTTTTTTACCTTTATCAATAGCTTCTTCGAGGTTACCTACGAGGTTAAATGATGCTTCAGGATATTCATCTACTTCTCCGTCCATGATCGCATTAAATCCGCGAATAGTATCTTCTATAGAAACCAACACACCTTTCAATCCTGTAAACTGTTCTGCTACGTGGAAAGGTTGTGAAAGGAAACGCTGAACCCTACGCGCACGGCTTACTGTTAATTTATCTTCATCACTCAATTCATCCAAACCAAGAATGGCAATGATATCCTGTAGTTCCTTATAACGTTGTAAAATCAATTTAACCCTGTTGGCACATTTGTAATGCTCTTCACCAACAATAGCCGGAGAAAGAATTCTTGAAGTAGAATCCAAAGGATCTACCGCAGGATAAATTCCTAAATCCGCAATCTTCCTGCTTAATACAGTTGTCGCATCCAAATGCGCAAACGTAGTTGCCGGAGCCGGATCCGTTAAATCATCCGCTGGTACGTAAACCGCCTGTACGGAAGTAATCGAACCATTTTTAGTAGACGTAATTCTTTCCTGCATCAATCCCATCTCTGTAGCAAGTGTAGGCTGATAACCTACCGCACTTGGCATCCTTCCCAAAAGAGCGGATACTTCAGAACCTGCCTGTGTAAAACGGAATATATTATC
>JBBSSE010000234.1:0-5241 GCA_038242375.1 Chitinophagales bacterium | reverse complement strand
GAACAGGAGGGCTTTAACGATTGCTTGTATTAAAATAAGGATAAAATCCCCGCTTTTAATTAATGTTTCATTAATGAATCTTTCTTATCGAAAGCTTCATTTACTTGTTCTTTTACTGAATCGCTGCTTTTTTCAAGTCTGGCTTTTGCTGAATCAGCATTTTCGTCCACCTTGTTTTGCAAAGAATCAGTTTTGTTTTCAATTTGGTTATTCAATGAATCTTTTGTTGCATCTGCGTTTGTTGAAGCTGAATTGCAAGCAACTAATGAACCTGCAATAATTGCAGTAAATAATAATTTTTTCAAAGTGTATTTTTTAGAACTATTTATACCATTTATTTTAAAAGGTAACCCGGTCACCTTAAAAATTTCAAAATAAAAAAACCACCGGTTTTTCCGGTGGTTCGACGCCGCGTTAGCGTCCAGATTATTTTTAGGATGGCCTGCTAAATTATATTCCAGCAGGCACCCATGTTCTATCTGTAGATTGCATGAATACCTCCTTTTTTTTTGGTGAACCATAAAGTTAAGTGTAAATGTTCCATTTTGAAATATAAATGTTTTCCTCATATTTTTCCAGTCCTGAGTTTTTTAGTTTGAAATTATTTTATATATTTACTCATTGATTGTTAACCTAACATTTAAATCGTTGAAAGATATCTTTTAAATAAATCTTCAGATCATAATCTTTCACGCACAACGAATTCTTCTATCCTTAAAATCAATCCGAATATTTGCTGAAAAACGACAATTGGATTTGTATTAAAATAATTTTTAAAAAAAGTTGTATTATGAAAAAAGTGCTTAAAAAAGTTTTGGAATTAATTTATTGGAATTCTCCTGTTAATAAAAAACTCATTCCGGCTTATGTAAATAAATCAGGCGGACAACAGGTGGGAAATTTGAAAAAAATGACCTTATTGTTTGTATTGGTATTTGCAGGGTTGTTTACTACAGAAAGCAATGCCCAGATACTGAAAAAAATTGGAAAAAAGATTGAGCAGCAAGCTGAACGCAGAGTAGATAGAAAAGTGGACAAGACTATTGATAAAGGCTTTGATAAAGTTGAAGATGGAGTAGATAATTCAATAAAAGAGGGCACAAAAAAAGACGATAAAAATTCCAAAAAGGAATCGGATATGAATTCCGCTGTGGCAGTGTCGGATATGCCGGCTAAAGTGAATTTTCTAACCGATGACGAACCATATTCTTTGGAAGAAGCAAAAATGGTTAAGATGAAAGATGGTATGGTGATGGTTTCGGGAAATTGTGATGAGTATATCTGGTTTAACCCTGGCGCTACTATGTCATTTAAAACAACTTCCGGAAGTGGTAAAAAACAAGAAGTGATCAATTCAAAAATGGTTGTAAAAAAAGTCTACAATGAAAACGGAAAGAAAATTTCTGAAGTAAATGTTTCCGCAGATGAGGGCATTGACCTGGATTTTCGCTACCTGTGCTCCGGAAAAAATTTATACGTGGATATGGGAGCGGCTATGAAGCAGGCAATGATGAAAGCGGGCCAGGATAATCCACAGTCCAACGCGATATTGGATGATATGGAAATGGGATTTGGTGACGGGTTTATGGATATTCCTAAAAATATGTATCCGGGTCAGAAATTAAATGATGTCAATTTCACGATGAAAACCAAAGCTTCCGGTGCAGAAATGACCATTATTACCAATCTTACAGAAAGAAAGGTAGGAGCAAAAGAAATGGTTACAACGCCTGCCGGTACTTTTGAATGTATGCCTATTACAGGTGTGCGTAAATCTTCCATGAAAGTAATGGGGATAAACAGGAATATGGGTAAACCTACGAGAGAAACAATCTGGTACTCTCCCGGAATCGGCATGGTTAAAACTGAAAACTATGATGAGAAGGGCAAATTGGGGTCATCCCAGATATTAACTGAATTTAAAAGATAAAATTGCGGTTTTAATTTGATGGTCAGAAAATAATACAAAAAAAAGCGTTCTCCGGAACGCTTTTTTAGTTTGAATATTAATCAAAATAAAAAGGCTTTTTTTTTAGTTATTCTATTTTTTAATTTTTTAGAAAAAGAACGCAATAGAATTTATCTTCATAAAATTCTATTTCTCTAAATGAATGGATTGAAGAATGGGATCATTTTTTTTACCAAAAATAATCACTTTCTTTTGTTGTAAATTTGTATCTTTTGCCAAAACCTTTGCGATAAATGACTGAAAAGAATATGTTTGATTATAATGAAGATTCAATAAAAAGTCTCGACTGGAAAGAGCACATCAGGCTTCGTCCCGGCATGTATATAGGTAAGTTGGGCGATGGTAGTAGTCATGATGATGGAATATATGTATTACTGAAAGAGGTGATGGATAACTGTATTGATGAACACACCATGGGTCATGGCAAGCGGGTGGAGATTTCTATTACGAACAAAACCGTTACAGTACGGGATTATGGACGGGGAATTCCACTTGGGAAAGTGGTTGATGTGGTGAGTAAAATAAATACCGGGGCTAAATATGACAGTAAGGCGTTTCAAAAAAGTGTCGGACTGAATGGTGTGGGTACTAAAGCGGTGAATGCATTGAGTGAATACTTTAAAGTAACATCGATACGGGAAGGGAAACAGAAAACGGCAGAATTTGAAAAAGGTGTCTTAACAAGTGATCAGAAAGAAGGTAAAACGACTGAAGAGAATGGCACGGAAGTGACCTTCATTCCGGATGAAAAAATCTTTAAAAACTACCATTACATCCAGGAATTTCTGGATAATCAATTTTGGAATTATTGCTTCCTAAATGCCGGACTCATCATTGTCTATAATGGCAAAAGATATCAAAGTAAGAATGGCCTGTTGGATTTATTGCAACGTAAAACCATTGAAAGTGAATTAAGATACCCGATCATTCATATTAAGGGAGAAGATATTGAAGTAGCTTTAACGCATAACAACCAGTACGGTGAAGAATATTACAGTTTTGTAAACGGGCAATTTACCACCCAGGGAGGTACGCATCTCTTAGGCTTTAGAGAAGGGTATGTAAAAACAATCCGTGATTTTTATAAGAAGGATTATGACGCCTCTGATATTCGTGGAAGTATTTGTGCCGCCGTCAGTATTCGCGTGCAGGAACCTGTATTTGAAAGTCAGACAAAAACAAAATTGGGGTCCAGTATTATGTGGGAAAAAGGTCCTGCGGTTAAATCCTTTATTGCTGATTTCTTAGGAAAAGAATTAAATAATTTTCTGCATAAGAATCCGGAAGTGTCAGATGCCATAAAAAGAAAGATTGAGCAGAACGAAAGGGAACGGAAGGACATGGCCGGCATTAAAAAACTGGCAAATGAGCGGGCAAAAAAGGCCAATCTGCATAATAAAAAATTACGTGACTGCCGGTTTCATTTTAATGAAATGGCGGAAGGTAAAAATAAAGAAGAAGCGAATGCGAAGCGGCTGGAATCCACACTTTTTATTACGGAAGGAGACAGTGCCAGCGGATCTATAACCAAATCGAGGAATGTGGAAACCCAGGCTGTATTCAGTCTGAGAGGTAAGCCGCTCAATAGTTATGGATTAACTAAAAAAGTGGTCTATGAAAATGAGGAATTCAATCTGTTGCAACATGCCTTAAATATTGAAGCCGGCTATGAAGATTTGCGTTACAACAATATCGTTATCGCTACGGATGCTGATGTGGATGGCATGCATATCCGACTTTTACTGATGACCTTTTTTTTACAGTTTTTCCCTGATCTGGTGAAAAATGGCCACGTTTATATTTTGGAAACACCTTTATTCAGGGTGAGAACAATGCCCGGAAAGAACAAGGAAAAACAGGAAACAATTTATTGTTATTCCGAAACTGAAAAACAGGCGGCAGTTGCAAAACTGGGAGCCAAACCGGAAATAACCCGGTTTAAAGGGTTGGGTGAAATATCACCGGACGAGTTTGGGAAATTTATAGGCGAGGAAATAAAACTACAACCTGTTATGCTTTTGCCGGAAATGGCTATTAAAGATCTGCTCGAATATTACATGGGGAAAAATACCCCTGCCAGGCAGGAATTTATTATTGAAAACCTGGTAGTAGAGGTAGATTTGGTGACAGAGCCGGTCGCTTAAGAAAGCTTTTTTATTTTCGATAGAATGCAAGTCGGCTTAGAAAAAATCATTCATTATTTTCTACAAAATCCTTAAAAAGAGTTCTGAAGAGATTATTTATCAATAAAAATTGTATCAACGAAATATATGCATATAGTTTTCCAACAGGAAGATGTAAAAACACTTTCTAAAAGTTTCGAACTGGACGAGTCACTCAAAAAGGATATTATAGAAATTAAAGATGATTATGCTGTTGGTCCTCTAAAAAATATTTATACACCGGAAGGTAAAGAGGAAAGAAAGGAATGGTGGCGAAAAGTATTGGCTAATGGAGATTTAAATGGCTCGGTAGATACCGGTTTAGTCAATGATGAAAAAGCAGTTGATGCTATAAAAGCCCATTTGGATAAAGATGAAAATGAAGATGTTTGGATTTGGGTAGCGGCCAATAAACATGACGTAAGCGGGTATTATTGGCTGATGTCACAATTAAAGGATTATGCAGGCCGGGTTTATGTTCTTCATTTAAATAATCTTCCTTTTATCAATGAAAAGGGCGCTATTTTCTACCCTGAAAATTTACATCAAATACTTCCAAAGGAGTTCCTTAAAGCTAAGAAATTAGCAAGGGTGATTACTCCCTCCGAATTTGAATTAGACCCTGATGAATGGACTAAGATCTGCCAGGCAGGTAAATACGTACGTATCCTGGAAGGGGCTAAAAAATTGTCTCTGCATGATGTGGATTTTTTTGATAAATATTTAATGGAATTTATAACCGATAAATGGCAGAAAGCGAATCGGGTCATCAATAACTTTCTAAGTAAATCAAAACAAGTAACCGGGGATGCATTTATTCTTTGGCGGTTAAAACAATTAATTGAAACGGGAATGATTGAAACGCAGGGAGTTATTAAAAATATGAAAGATTTTGAAGTAAAGAAAACGGATGCATCGTAAATCATTCAATTAAAAAGTCTTCTAAAGAAAGAAGAAACGTGATTTTTATAATTTATAATTTATTTATTTTGTAAAATAAGTATCCAATAATATTCGTTTAGATGTCAAAGTTTTTAATAGTAGGTCTGGGTAATCCCGGAAAAGAATACGAACATTCACGTCATAATATAGGATTTGACGTATTGGATG
>JBBSSE010000233.1:0-5248 GCA_038242375.1 Chitinophagales bacterium | reverse complement strand
GTTTCAGGCTTGTTGCATGATCCGGAGCACCTAAGTGAAAATCGGAGAGAAAGTATATTTTTTTATCTGAAGGAATTTGCATGATAGATGAAAAATGGAAATTAACCGATTTTTGCCGGAACTGAAGGCATTTTTTTACCCTACTTTAAATTTGGAAGAGAAAATGAAACTATTTTATTTTTTTAAAGAGAAAATTGTCGGTCTATTAAAAACACATAAACTTCTTTAGGTCCATGAATGCCGATGACCAACGTTTTTTCTATATCTGCTGTCCGGCTTGGGCCTGCTGCAAATGTCATGGATGACGGCAATTTGTTGCCAAAGTTTTCTTTCATTAAGTTAAGCGCATCGCGGGTGTCAAATACAAGCTGATCCGTATAGGCAATACAAATATGCACAGGTGCATATACACTGGCAGTACGTCCATTATTCTGGGCACTGCTAAGAAGCATCGCCCCGGTTCTCGCTACTAAATAATGGCAGGAAGTAATAGCCGCATTGCAATCGTGAAGTATTTCTGTTTTAAGAGAAGGGTCAAAAAATGAGGATAAATCTTTTTCCCCCGAATATATTTTGGTCCATTTTTGCTGCGCAAATAATAACTGTAATTGATTTCTTGCATCTTTCTCATCCATGCAAAAAGCAAATTTCCCGGAAAGTTTTATAAATTCTTCTGCAAATAACATTTCCAATTCCTTATCTGCAGGAGGGAAAACCCCCTTACTTCCTTCACTTTTTGGAAAAGGTAAAGGCACTGGATTACTCAGTGCCTCTCTTACTTTTTTTAAAATTTTTTCTTTGGAAGAAGAAACTTTCATCGTCAATTATTTTTAATCATTGGTCGTGGTTGAATCAACAGATTCTGAATCCACGGTGTCAATTTGTACACCTTCAAATGAATCCAGGCTTCCCGGAAGTGGATTTTCTACCAATCCTTCTTTTGGGTTATCAATAAAATCAAGAGCTTTCTTCTCACCAAATGGGCGTTTACCAATTAATTCCTCTACATCACTTTTAAATAGAACCTCTCTTTTCAATAATTCCCGGGCAAGTATTTCTACCTCATGTTTCTTTTCTGTCAATAAAGCTTTTGTTCTTACGTAAGCTTCTTCAATCAGGTTACGAACTTCTTCATCAATCATTTTTCCTGTTTCCTCACTGAACGGTTTTTGAAAGGTATTCTCCTGGGATGGATCATGGTAACTCACATTCCCAACTTTTGAATTCATACCATAAACAGCTACCATGGAGTAAGCCATTTTGGTTATTTGTTGCAGGTCATTGCTGGCCCCGGTAGATATTTTTCCAAAGAAGATTTGTTCTGCTGCTCTTCCACCTAAAGTCATGCAAATCTGATCCATTAACTGATCTGTATTGTACAGATACTGCTCTTTCGGAGTGTATTGAGCATATCCCAGTGCTGCTGTACCTCTTGGTACAATCGTTACTTTTAATAATGGATAAGCATGTTCTAAGAACCAGCCACAGATAGCATGTCCTGCTTCATGGTATGCTATAATTTCTTTTTCCTCCGGCAGAATGATTTTATTCTTTTTTTCCAGACCGCCAATGACTCTATCAATCGCATCCTGGAAATCCGTCATATCTACTGCATTTTTTCCTTTTCTTGCAGCAATAAGGGCAGCTTCATTACAAACGTTGGCAATATCGGCTCCGGCAAAACCGGGAGTTTGTTCCGCTAATTTATGTACATCAAGCGTTTCGGATATTTTAATAGGAAGTAGATGAACTTTAAAGATTGCCTCTCTACCCACTAAATCCGGACGGTCAATACTAATTTGTCTGTCAAATCTTCCTGGACGTAAAAGCGCGCTATCCAATACATCAGGTCTGTTGGTAGCAGCCAGAATAATAATACCTGTATCTGTGCCAAATCCATCCATTTCTACCAATAATTGGTTCAGAGTATTTTCTCTCTCATCATTACTCATCATCATGTTCTTGCCCCTTGCACGTCCTATTGCATCAATCTCATCTATAAAAATAATACATGGTGCTTTTTCTCTTGCCTGCTTAAACAAATCTCTTACTCTGCTGGCACCTACACCTACAAACATTTCCACGAAATCACTTCCACTTAAACTAAAGAAAGGAACCTGTGCCTCTCCTGCCATTGCCTTGGCCAAAAGAGTTTTACCTGTACCAGGAGGACCTATTAGAAGTGCTCCTTTTGGAATTTTACCACCAAGGTTCGTATATTTTTTTGGATTTTTAAGGAAATCCACAATTTCCATTACTTCTACTTTTGCTTCATCCAGGCCTGCAACATCTCCAAAATTAATATTCACTTTCGTGCCTTTTTCAAATAAGGTCGCTTTTGATTTACCGATATTAAAAATACCACCCGGGCCACCGGCACCACCACCTCCGCTCATTTTGCGCATCATCATTATAAACACGAGGGCAATAAGTAAAATGGGTAGTAACGTACTGATGATTTGTCCAAACAACTCTCCTTCATCTTCCGATTTTACAACAATCTCAGCTACCTGCGGATTGTCTTTATAAAACTGGGCAAGTTGTGTTGCAAATACTTCATCCTTAATGATTTTGAAATATGCCTGGGGAGCATTATCCATTTTTTTAACTGCATCGAAGTTCTCCCCGAAAAGTTTCTTAAAATATCCGGCTGAATCTTTTGATAGCTCGTTTGCTTTAACTGTTACACGGACCAGTTTTTTATTTCCGACAACTTTTGCTTCCTGTACATCTCCCTGGCGCATCATTGTATAAAAATCCAGGTTGTTGATCTCAATTCCGGAAGTAGCGCTTGGCCTGTAAATATTATAGCCGAGAATTAATGCCAACATGATGCCGTAAACCCAAAATATACTGAATTTCGGCTTCTTTTTATTTGGATCCTGCTCTTTTTCAGCGTCGGTTGAATTAGATGTCAATTTTTTAGGGAATATTTTCTTTTTCTGATCTTCGGTTGCCATAAGTGGTGCCCTCTATATTTATTTTCCTTATTCTCATTAGCAGAATAAGATGTTTGTTTAAATTTAAATTAGTGTAAGGTAAACGTTTATGTTAATATATTAATGTTCAACTCTGGAAGCATCGCTCCACATTTCTTCGATTTTGTAGAATTTTCTTGGTTCTTCAAGCATCACGTGTACTACTAAATTTACATAATCCAGTAAGATCCATTGTTCTCCCTGGCGTCCCTCATGTTTAAAAGGGCTTTCACCACATTTCGTTTTTAATTCATATTCTATATTGTCTGCAATTGCTTTCAATTGCGGTGGACTGGATGCTTCACATATGATAAAGAAATCAGTAACAGCTTCGGGGATTTTTTTTAGATCCAAACTAACTATCTTTTCGCCTTTCTTGTCCTGTATTGCATTAATAGCCGTCTTAAAGAGCTTGCTATTGCGGGTTAATCTGGTTATGGTCGATTTTGGCCTGCTTTCTAATAGATCTAAATTGTTCAAATGGTTTTTTTTATTTTTTGTGCTATTACTATTAATGCGAAATTAATTTTATTCTCTTACATTGCTTGAAATAAAAGAATTTTTGTAACTATTTTACCAAAAATACTATTTCTTTAACAATCGTTTCTTAAACACTATGACCATATCCAATATGATCGTTCTTGAAAAGGTGGATAGTACCAACAACTATGCCATGGCACTGATACAAAAAGGCAGTATTTCAAGTGGAACGGGCGTCTTTGCAACAGAACAGACCATCGGTAAAGGTCGTAGGGGAAAGAAGTGGAATTCGTTGCCGGGACAGAATATTACGCTGTCTATTGCCGCTGAAATGAAGTGGCAGCCTGTGTTAAACCAGTTTCAATTAAGTGTGGCAGTTGCGCTTGCGTGTCGGAAATTTATTGCATCTTTCGTAAACGAGAAAGTTTATATTAAATGGCCAAATGATATTTTTATAAATGACAGTAAGGCAGCGGGAATGCTCATTGAGAATGTAATAAAGGGTACTTTATGGCAGTGGACCGTAATAGGTATCGGAGTAAATGTCAACCAGGAAAACTTTGAAGAGGTAGATGCAAAGGTGACTTCCTTTAAAACGGAGACAAATAAGGAGTATGATGTTTTAAAATTGGCCGCACAGTTACAGGATAATGTTTTAAAAAAAATGAAAGATTTGAAAGCAGGGAATTTTCCTCAAATGCTACAGGAATATAATGAGCACCTTTATGCGCGGGACAAGATGGTAAAACTAAAAAAAGAAAGTATGGTTTTCGAAACAACGATTCACTCTGTTTCGGAATCTGGTCAATTGATCACGACGGATGTTTTGGAAAGACGATTTAATTTTGATGAAGTTTCCTTCCGCGGCCTTGTTTGACAGGCTAAATTTCTGTTTCCATGTAAAGTCTTTTTTATAAGGCAAATTTTCTATTTTTACCAACATTCAAATAAACTATGCCAATTATATCAGATAATATCAAATCCTTTTTTCAGAGTTTTACACCGGACGATATAACCTATTTTGAAAAGATTCCGAAATCCGGAGGCGACAGAATTTACTTTAGGGTAGGTACAAAATACAAATCCTACATTATTACCTATAATGATAATCAAAAAGAAAATGAAACTTTCCTGCATTTTACGGATCATTTTCATCGTATAAATGCTCCAGTTCCTCATATTCTATTTCGACATCCGGATGGGAAAATGTATATACAGGAGGATCTTGGAAAAGTTTCTTTGCTGAATGAACTGGAAACACACGGACAAAATGAATATGTTTATGACTTGTTCAAGAAGAGTTTAAGAAATCTTGCTTATTTGCAGATAAAAGGAGATGAGAATTTTGATTATAGTTATAGCCTTACCTCGAGGGAATTCGGAAAGCAGGCGATTATGAGTGATTTGTTGTATTTTAAATATTATTTTTTAGACACGCTCAAAATCCCATATGATAAAGAAAAATTGATTGAAGATTTTGAAGTATTAAGTGATTATGTTACTGATGTGGAACATAAATATTTTATGTTTCGTGATTTTCAGAGCAGGAATATTTGTGTGAACAATGAAGAGGTTTATTTCATTGATTACCAAGGTGGAATGAAAGGAGCTTTGCAATATGATGTGGCTTCTTTATTATGGCAGGCAAGAGCAAATCTTTCGGCGGATTGGAAAAATTCTTTGTTGGAATATTATATGGATTGTGTGCAGGAAATTTTAGGTGTAGAAATTGACCGCGACCGGTTTGTGAATCAATACAATGGATATGTTTTAATCCGGCTGATGCAGGT
>JBBSSE010000232.1:0-5255 GCA_038242375.1 Chitinophagales bacterium | reverse complement strand
GTCCAGTTCATACATTTTCTGTGGGAAAAACAACATGCGGTAAAGGCTGGAATAAAAAGTCCGGATCTGATCCACTGTTCCGCCTTCTACTTCAATTTTGCCCAGTGTTTTATTCCAAATATTTCGCGCATTTTGACTGGTTTGGTCAAAGGAATTATTTCCTAATTCTCTTTTCAGATTGAGCTCTGCCTGCTCAAAACTGATAAAGGAAGAAGCAACCCGAAGATTGATGGTTTCATGTCGCTTTGTTTTAAACTGAACGATCGCACCGGTATGATTCGCTTTTAATTCAAGCGTATCTTTTGCCAGAGTAGCCCCGTGCCAGGCATTAGCTGTTGTAAATGGTTTATCAAAATACAGAACAAAATAATTCTTAAAATTTTCGGTTACACCGCCGCTGTTCTTAGTGGTATAGCCGATAATCTTTCTTTCTGCCGGAATGATCTTTATGTACGATCCTTTATCAAAAGCATCCACCACTATAAAAGAGCTATCTGATTCCGGAAAAGTAAATCTGAATTGCGCCGCTCTTTCTGTCGGAGTCATTTCTGCTGTCACATCATGGTCTGCCAGGTACACACTATAATAATATGGTTTTACGATTTCTGCTTTATGCGAAAACCAGCTTGCCCTGTCTTTGATGGTAAACTTAGGAGATCCTGTCACAGGCATAATTGCAAACTGCCCATGGTCATTCATCCAGGGTGAAGGCTGATGCGTTTGTTTGAACCCATTTATTTTATCAGCCTGATAGGTATATGCCCATCCATTTCCCATATCTCCTGTTTGCGGTGTCCAGAAATTCATTCCCCATGGCACAGCAATTGTCGGGTAGGTGTTCCCGTTAGATAGGGACGGTTTTGAATCGGTTCCCATTAGCGGGTTTACCCAATCAACAGGATCGTTGTTATAATTAACCACCTGGGCGTTCGTAGAAAGGGTTGCTAATAAAAAAAGTAAGCTTAATATATTTTTAGTTTTCAAAATCATGATTGATCTAAATTGTTTTTATGAAACTTAATAAATGTTTTTTTATAAAAATAAGAAGCTACTCCAAACCTGGTCACTTCTCACAGCTTACTGCTCACGGCTTATAGCTGATGCCTGATACCTAATACCCGATACCTAAAATTAACTTTTCAATAAATAAGGTCTTTCTTTATACACCTTCCAAATAAATTCTCCGAAAATTGTATTGGACCAGGCGAACCAGGCACGTGTAAAGTTCTTCGCATCATCCTTATGGAAGGATTCATGCATAAAACCGGTTCCTCCATGGCAATGTTGCAGCATGTTGATACATAATTTTATTTCCGCGTCATTATTACTTGTTAAGCCACGCATCACAATACTCATAGGCCAAACCATATCCATTCCGATGTGCGGACCACCAATTCCTTCACCCGCCTTTCCTTTAAAAAAGAAAGGATTCTCTTTAGATAAAATTAATTTCCGGGTATTTAAATAGATCGGATCATTGGGTTTTACTCCACCTAAATAAGGAAGAGAAAGAAGACTTGGAATATTTGCATCATCCATCAATATGTAACTACCATAACCATTCACTTCAAAAGCATATACTTTTCCAAATTGAGGATGTGTTGTAACCGCGTGTTTTCTTAAAGCTGTTTCTACTTCATTGGCTAGATCAAGACATTCCTTTGCCAGGACAGTATCTTTATAAACAGATTTTAATATTTCTGCTGCCTGGCGTAGACTTACGACTGCAAAGAAATTGGAAGGGATGAGAAAATTGAATAGGGTTACATCATCACTCGGACGGAAGACAGAACAAATTAGGCCAACAGGTTTTACCGGATATCCGTATCCACCCATCGCTACACCGTCTGTGCCCCAGGCAGTTTCCCGTTGGAATTTATAAGGTCCGTTCCCGTTTTTACGTTGTTGTTGTTTAAATGTTTTTAGAATCAATGCTATCGCCTTTTTCCAGTCTTCATCAAAAGCTGCTTTATCATCGGTTATTTTCCAATATTGATAACTTAAGCGAATCGGATAACAAAGGGAATCTATCTCCCATTTGCGTTCGTGAATTCCCGGTTTCATATCTGTCAAATCATTCTTCCATTCCCCAACTTTAGTTTCATCTTTATAAAATGCATTCGCATAAGGGTCTTTCAAAATGCAATGCACCTGACGATTGATCACACCGGTAATTAGATTATGAAGAGCCGGATCATCTTTTGCCAGGGACAAATATGGAGTTACCTGTGCGGTACTATCGCGCAACCACATGGCATCTATATCACCCGTAATCACATAAGTATCCGGACGGCCATCTTTCATTTCATAATCCACGGTAGTATCAAGGGTATTTGGAAAACAATTTCCAAATAACCAGGCAATTTCTTTATTTCCTACATTGGCTTTTATTTCTGCTATGGCTTTTTCAATAGCGGCACTTTTAAATTTTCTATCTGCTTCAGGGATCCGGACTACCGGGAAATTTTTGCCTTGTTTTGCAAATGTAAAAGCGGGGTTCATCATAATTCCGGTTCCTATGAGAGCACTGTTTTTCAAGAATTGTTTTCTTTGCATCTGATTTTTTTAAAAAGGAGATTAATATATGGGGTACGAATTCAGGTAAATACCAATTTTGCTTCTGCATATATCCACAGATAGCAGAAGCATCTAAAATACAGTAAAAATATCCTTTCAAAAAAAGTATTTTGATGAGCAAAAGTATGACAGCTAAAATGGAAGAAATAGTGTTTCTATGATTCTGAAATTACACGGTAAAAATATTTTTTGTTGAAGCTTGGTGTGGCCACTAAACCTGGTAGCACCTGTTGGCTGTCCCCACCGCTCACTTTTAACGATGCGATACAACATATTGAAATACACACTTCTAAAATTATTTGAAGACATTATTTTTTATGCATATTGAATCCGGCCAAATAAAAGAAAAAAATACCCCAGACATCCCAGGTGCGGGTAAAGTAAATTTTAAAGGGACCATCAATTATTTTACGTTCTCCATTCTGGAAAACAAGGTCATATTTTATACTTCCTTCACTAAATCCCATTCCTGTCACTTCATCGATATTATCCTGTAGGTCGAAATGAGAATTTTCGATTTCATACGAAGTATTTTCAAAAGAGTTTGTTGCTTCATACATCGCTTCAAAACGCTTCATATAATCTTCCCGGCTTATAATGTTTCCGTCTGGTTCTGCAATTTGACTTTCAATATAATAGGTTTCTGCATCCAATTTTCTTTCAAGAAAATCATTCAAAAACTTCTGCGTGGTTTCCTGAATATCCATTTCATGATCCGGGTGGAATTCTTCATAAATAAAACAAGTGGTCATTCCTTTTGCGTAAAAGAAAGGTATGTCTTGCTCTAATAATTCACCAGTAATAAACTGATATTTGAATCGGTCTGTTCTTTCTTTCAGGAAATCAACTTTTAAGAAATTTACTTTTAAAAGGTCATTCAGTTTTAGATTTGCCTGTTCAAATTCTTTGTCATTCAGGTTTTTCTCATTTTTAAAAGTGGGATTACCCATAATTTCCTTTACTTTCTTTGGGGTTGAAGTTGAATGTTGTTTTTCAAACTCAAGGATATTATTTAAAAACTGGTTTTCTATTTCGGGAGGTAAACCTTCTCCACCGCCAAAGATTGCTCCTGATTCGGCCATCATTTTCATCTTCAAAAAATCGTTTTGCATTCGGAGATCTTCTTCCGGATCGTCACTGAATTTTTCTTCTTCGGGTAAATCGTTGTTTTTATTCATAGCAGTAATTAATTAGAATGAAAAAAGGGGTACCATATTTTAAAAATACAGATTATATATATAAGAAAGAAATTAGCTGTTTTTATAAATCTATAAGAGAGTTAATTAAATCGAAATAAAGCTTGCAGGTGATTATCTTTAGAAAAATATTCCTAAAAATATTTCTTTAAAATTTAAAAATATTCGTTCATTTATAAAAAAGTTAGTATGGGATTATCTATTCATTATTCAGGCTATATTTTGCAATCGGATTTGATTAAACCACTTAAAGATGAAGTTGTTGACATCTGCACAGATTTGGGATGGAAATTTCATGTTATACAGGATGAGGAAATTAGCGGCGTCGTCTTTTCACCAAAAGAATGTGAGCCAATTTCTCTAACCTTTAACCAGGATGGGCGTTTACTTTCTCCCCAAAACCTTATGGTAAAAGATATTTATGATGGGATAACGCTGGATAAAGAATTAATCTTTACCACAAGCACAAAAACACAATATGCTGGCAAAGATGCACACATAGCAGTTGTCAAATTGCTAAAGCATCTTTCGAAAAAGTACATGAAAGATTTTATCCTTGAGGATGAAGGACTTTATTGGGAAACCAATGATGAAAAAGTATTGGACGATCAGTTTGACAGGTATAATGAAGCGATGGATATTTTTTGTGAGGAGCTGAAAGGTATGTCTTCCGTACCAGATGAATCCACCGAATCCCTTGTAGACAGAATTGAAAGATTATTGAGGGAAAAGCTTGGAAAGAAAAGAGATTAGCCGGTGTGAAATTTTCCAAAAATTAACCGGTCTGCAATCAAATTCAAACATTCAATTAAACTTTTGGAAAGCGAATTTCATTTAAATATTTGCCCTTTTTAATCCGGCTCGAAAGGTTTTTTGCTTACTTTCCAAAAGTTCGAAGCAAGCTATTTGGGAAATGACCACAACTTTTCGAAAGTTTCAGGGAGGATGCTGCGATAATATAATCATAGTCTTTGGAGAACAACATGTTTCCCGAAAATCAGATCATTTTTTCCAAATTATTTTTAAAATAAGGTAAATAAGGTTGGGGTGTGTTAGGTCTGTATCTGCTACTAAGGTTGAAGAAAGGTTTAATTAATTTGTGGTCTTTCCAAAATGCTTAAAAGTCCGCAAGATTTCCTCTTCGTACTCTTAGCGTCTTGTGGTAAAAAAAACCTTTAACCATGAAGAACCAAAGAACACAAAGGATTGTCAAATTGTTTATCAAAATTGGTTCAGTTTTCGCATACATATACATGAAACCTCAGTAGAAATATTCTGTGTTATGAGAGCCCAACCGTATTCCCTTATTCTTTTGCGACAATAAGAATTCCGTTTTTCGGAGCTAAAGCCAATAGAGTTTTTCAATTTGCACACGGGTTAAAACCCATGACAATTCAATAGAACAGTTTTAAAGAGAAAGGAAAATTCGACCTAAGTGGAGTATATATTTATGAGACCGTTCAAGCTTTTATTCTTAAGGAT
>JBBSSE010000231.1:0-5272 GCA_038242375.1 Chitinophagales bacterium | reverse complement strand
ATTTTGGGATTTCCTGTTAAAAACTCTTAGTTTTTTTGTAAGTGGATTTGAAATTTCCTGAAATCGATTATTAAATTGTTTAAAGATATCATCGTTAAAGAAGATTTCTCTTTATACTTATTTACTAATTCCGTTAATCAACCTTATATGTTACAATCAATTTAGGATGTTTTGTAGCATCACTGAATTTGCTTGAACAAAAGATTCTGCTGGTATACATCGCATCATTTTTCATCCGCACCATGAATCCATAATTTTGATTGCTGCTGACCATTCCACTTATTAAGTTGGAAACATCAATATCCGGTACATCAAGGAAACGTTGCGTGGTAGATGGTAATTCAACCTGGCCTGTAGTTGTAGTTGATGGCTGATGTGACCAATTCACCTGGGCAGGATGCCAATTAGAAGTTACTCTTTGAATTAAAAAAGCATTATCTGATCCCGAATTAGCGTTTACCTGGTCACCATTTAATGGTTTAGGATGGCTGAAGATTGAAAATTTTGCACTGAGAATTGTAGCATTTTGTGGTATTCCGGTTAAATCAAATTTAATTAATCCTCTGACTCCATAGTTTGCACCATTATAAGTCCAGGTAGCGGAGGCCAATTCAGTAGAGTTTGGATCTGATAAATCAATACTAGAGGTATTGCCGGCTATGGTCATTTCTCCTGAATTGTTTTTAGGTTGCAAGTTTAAAGTCAAAATAGGCGATGTAGTTACTTTAACAGCAACTGTGTCTATACCGGTGAGGCCTTTATCATCTATTACTGCGAATTGAAAAATATAATCTCCTGTTTTTAACCCACGAACAAGGGTTTCAGGAGCACTGGGAGAAACAATAATTGCCACGCCCGGCCCCGATATCTGGCTCCACAAATAACCGACAATTTTATTTTCACCTGAACCAGTACCTGAAAGCGTTATGTAATCTTTAGGCAATTGAACGATTTCAACATTATCCGCTTTCGCCATGGGTGGTGCAGGAAATTCATTTTCTTTTTTACAACTGTTGAATAAAATGATTGCCGAAAAAAGAATTAAAATATTGCGGGAGAGATTTCTCATATGTTTCAATTTTATATAGTAAAAATAGTGATTTAATCCGCTTTAACAAATCTTTTAAAAGATTTGTTTTGCAAGTATTCAGTTCGCGATTTAGCTATAATTTTCAAAGTGATCGAAACGTTAGTTCACATTTTAGAAAAGTTTTGATAACCAGTCTTAGAATGACAAATATGGCTGCGCTTCATCAAACTTAAACCGACCTTGGTATTTGTTGTTTCTTTTTAGCTTCGCATTGAATTTGAAAACTGTTTATTATGAATTGCCGCATGGTAAACTGTCGTTTATGGAATAAAGTCAGAGGCTTCAGGTAATATCATAAAAATAAAATATTTTTTTTCAGAATAGTATTTCAAGCTTTCAGGTTTCAACTGAATGTCCACGCGTTTCAACTGAACTGCCACGGGTTTCAACTGAATTGCCACGCGTCTCAACTGAATTGCCACGGGTTTTAACCCGTGGATAAATTGAAAAATTCTTTAGGGCCCAAAACTGAATTTCTCTTTCTTTTATTGAAACAAGAAATTGGCATTTAAAGAGAAGAAATAGAATGCAAATCAGAAAAATCAAAACAGGAGATTTGGGCTGAAGCCCGGAGGAACGAAATCCCTATACCTCCGGCTAAAACCGGAGGCCAATCAAAAAGACAACCCTCCAGTGTATTGAATAGTTACTGTATTTTTAATATCTGACGTATTCAAAATTGTCATAAAAAGGTAGCTGGTCATCGGGAATTTAGATGACATTTAATAGTAATAACTACCTTGGAATATTTCTTATGGAAGAATGGCATTGCTACTATTTTACACATGTCTTAATCATACCCTACTTCCCAATATCCCAAAGCGACTTCACCTTAACAGTTCTCTTCCATGGTTCATTCTCTTCTACGGTGATCCTTTTTTCTACACCTGGCTGAAGATCAAAATAATTGTCACTTAATTTTCCTTTGTACCCTGGAATATCAACAAATACATATTTTGCAAATGAAGTGGATTTTAGCGTAATGATATTTGCATCAATCTTATAGGTGATGTTTGGATTTGTTAGTTTCAGATCTTTGGGACGAATGGTATCTCTTTCCGGCCGGACATCATCGCGATAGGCTTCTTTTACTGCATACCAGGCAGCTTTTGGACTGCGATTATAATAGTCAGTGATACTCCAACTTGCTACCGGCCAGCAATCGTTTAACTGCCAGAGAAGTGTGCCCATATTATAGGGTTCTTTGCTCCGGTGAATAAGGATCATATTTTTGAAGCCATAGTATTGTACACATTGCGTCAGGTACACATAATCTTCCACAGATAAATGATTGATTTTTGCTGAATCGATCATATAGCCTTTTAAATAACCTTCCAGTTTTTCATAACCGTTACCTGCTTTTTGATGGTCCTGTAATACTTTGGAAAATAAATACCTGTCCTGTGGTTCGGTGATGGCCAAAATGGTTGAATAATTTGGCATCGCCTGCATACCATATTCACTTATAAAACGACCGGTTTTAGTTTCAAAAATTTCAAAATCCTGTCCACCCCACCAGGTGCCCCAATAATGACTGTCGCCTTCCGTAAGGCTTTGAGGCCTTCCCCAGCCATAGCGTGGAGAAGTTGAAACATACGGACGACTGTCATCCACTTCTTTTATCCACATAGGAATGCTATCCCTGAAAAGCCGTTTGTAATCGTCCCATAATTTTTCAGAATCCTTATCTGAAAGGCGGAATTGCTTCTGCCAGCCCCAATTATGATAAGCTTCATCGATTTCATTATTGCCACACCAAACAACAATGCTTTTATGATGTCGTAATCTTTTTACCTGGTATTTTACCTCCTCACGCACATTATCAAAAAAGGCTTTGTCACCGGGAACCATCGTTCCGGCAAACATGAAATCCTGCCACACATAAATTCCCAGTGAATCACACAAATCATAGAAATAATCATCTTCATAAATTCCCCCACCCCATATGCGCAGCATATTCATGTTGGCATCTTTTGCCATCATAAGCATTTTTCGGTAATCGCCTTTTGTCATGCGCGTCACAAATGCATCTGAAGGAATATAATTTGCACCCTTCATGTAAACCGGTTTATCATTGATGGAAAAATAAAAGGATTTTCCTTTTTCATCCGGTGTTTCTACCAGCTTAACTTTTACTGGTGGCACATATGGTTTTTCCGCAGGTTTTACATCATAGCCTTCCAGTCTTACATCTTTCCAAATGCCACATCCCGTCAGTTTAGGACCCCAATCCCATCCAAAATGAAATTGTGCTTTTCGTACATAAGCGCGTGGATTATCCGGAATTACATAAGGCAGATCAGCCTTTGCGAGGGAATCAATTTTGTTTTGAGCAGAGTGGAAATAAATAAGTAACATATTGTTTCCTGCGATCAGCTTGTTTTTTACATCAATTGTCCACTGACGAAACATATTATCTGCTTTCAGCAAAAGTTTGCCGTTCAGGTACACATCCGCATATGTGTCCAAGCCATCAAAAACAAGATCAATATTTTTTTTATTACGCAGGTTTGCAGGAACAGTAAACGTCGTTTTATATTCCCAATCTTCTTTTTCTATCCATTGTACTTTCTTTTCATTATCCCGGTAAAACGGATCCGGAATAATTTTATTTGCCATCAGGTCTACATGCACTTCTCCCGGTACTTTTGCCGCATACCATTTTGCTTCATCCTGTCCGCGGAACTGCCAACCGGAGGTTAGATTGATGGATTGTATCTGCGCATTTACCATTGAAACGAAACTTAGAATTATAAAAGTAAGAATGCTTTTTCTGAAAATATTTTTTACGTACATAGTTGTCTGTTGCTGTTTTTTATCCCGTTAACCGGCTAAATATCCGAATAATTTTTCTTGAGTGTCTCAATTGTTTTTTTTAATAGTTGTCCGGAGCTTAATAGACTCTTTCCATTCTTGAGAATGGATAGCCATTACAGCCTTTCTTAGGATTTTGCCTGTCGGCTGATGCGCTCAACTTTGCTTCTTCCACAGTTTTTGCCTTATAAACCGTAAGGCAGAACCCCCATCTAAAAGGTTCCATACCAGGAAAAAGCATGTAATCTATACGAGTGTACAGGCCAGTATCGCTTGGGTTGTTCATATCATTTCTGGCCAGCAGATATTGTGCGGTCGTATCCCAACTAATGATATGGTATTTCACATTTGGGTGTTGCATCCAGATTGTATCACTTATGGTAAAGCGTATGCCGTAATCATCCCGGAAATCACCTTTCAACAGGGTTGGAATATTTTCTGAAACCGTTTTTCCTGCCTGCTTTGTGGACCTGCAGGATACCTGGCCCATACATATAAATACCACTAATAAAGAGTAGATAAATTTCATGGTCTGTTTTTTATAAAATTAAGGATTGATTTTGAAGAAAGGTTTTGATTCTATTTTAAAGGACCATTTATTATAAGCTGCTATAATTAAAAATGTGCCCTTTAGAAACTTTTGGATTCCTGGAAGAAATATTATGTCAAAATATTTTAAATGAAACTTAGTAATGAAATTTGCCTGTTGATAACTTTTAAGTTAACTTAGCAATGTGAATAAAGAAAGACAGATCATTTTTTACGAATATTATTTTGCTGATTTCTATTTGGAGCAGACGGAAAAAGTTCAGGAAAAAATTGAGTATGTTTTTAAAGTTATTAAAACAGTTCAAAATGTTCCGAAAAAGTTCCTTGATCATATATCAGGAACTGAAGGTCTTTTTGAAATCAGAATAGAATTTGAGAGTAATATATACAGGATATTTTGCTGTTTTGACAAAGGGCAATTGGTGATTTTATTTAATGCTTTTCAGAAAAAATCACAAAAGACTCCAAAGAAAGAAATTGATATGGCTATTAAATTAATGAATGAGTATTTTAATTTAAAAAAGAGAAAATAATGAATAAGATAAATATTAGAAATTCTAAAACATTTGATGAGTTATTAGATAATAAATATGGAAAAACAGGTTCCCAAAAACGTGATGCCTTTGAAGAAAAAGCCCAATATTTTGTAATTAGTGAAATATTAAAAGAAGCTCGTAAAGAAGCAAATATGACACAAGAACAATTGGCTGAAAAAGTTGGTACAAAAAAAAGTTATATCTCGAGGCTTGAAAACGGAAAGTGTGATATTCAACTTTCAACTCTTTACAGAATATTCGAAGTAGGACTTGGGAAACGTGT
>JBBSSE010000230.1:0-5286 GCA_038242375.1 Chitinophagales bacterium | reverse complement strand
AAATGCCGGGGATTTGGTGCTGATAGGTTTTGATTTGAAGAAAAATCCTTACCAGATTTTAGCTGCGTATAATGATCAGGGTGGTGTTACCGCCCGCTTCAATTTGAATTTATTAACGAGGATAAACCGGGAATTAGGGGCGGGTTTTGATGTGCAGTCTTTTCAACATTATAATTCATACGATCCGGATTCAGGTGCCTGCAAAAGTTTTCTTTTTTCATTAAAAGACCAGGAAGTTCATTTAGGTGAACATGTGTTTCACTTTGCTAAAAATGAAACCATTTATATGGAAATTTCACAAAAATATTCCCCGGATCAAATAGATGAAATTGCGGAGGAATGCGGATTTAAGCCGCTGGCCAATTTTTTTGATAAAGAGAAATGGTTTGTGGATGTTCTTTGGATGAAAGAGTAATCCTGCATGCAGCGCGAAAATCTCACCACGAAAATCTCACCACGAAGATTTTACCAAGAAAATTTAAACACGAATTTTGAGCACGAATTACACGAATTAAAACGCGTCATTTAATGCAAATTGTTCAACTGTCTTCTTCAACACTAATAATTTTGAGAAGTAATCTTTTTAAGTACTAATGCTTATTGTCTTTAGGGGGATTTGGATCATTTCCATAACTATCCTTATCTCTTATTTTGCCATCTCTTCCGTGAATTACTAGCTCAGATTTATTATTCTTTGCGATTCCTCTGGCAACTGTAATTGCATCTCTTTGTGTTTCTGTAATGAGCGTAAACTTTTTGGTACCTTCTCCTTTAACAGCCCATCCATTTCCCAATGGTACAACATGTTGATTTCTCCTTTCCATAATTGTCTAAAAGTTAGGTTATAAAATATTTTGTATTAATAGCTTTGTCGCATTTGCTTTTTCTAAAGCATCCTTTTTTAAAAATTTTTGAATTTTGTATCTCATATCTGGATTCCAGTCTACAATTAAATTCCATTCAGCAAGGTAATTCAGTTTGATTTGATATTCAACCCCTGAATAAAATAACAACTTATTTAAATCATGATGTTTTATGTCTTTAAGTTGCACTATAGCACCATATAAAAGATTTTGAGTTTTTGCATTATTTTGATAAATACCAAATTCGGTTTTATTTTCTGGAAATCCCTGAGAAAATTTAAGAAGTTTACAGATTTTTAGTTTAAGTGCTACTTCGATAGCATAACCTAAAATATAAATGGCAGTTGAGTATCGTTTTTTATTAATTAATGCCTCAGCATCCTTTAATTTTTGGTCAATAAGTTCTCTTAATGTTTTTATTGAAATCATATCAATAATGAAGATAAGGAAACTATATGAGGTTAGGTGAAATCCTAAGCTACCTGATTTTAACATCCCAACCAGAATTGAATTCGTATTATTCACAACAAAGATATAGTTGGGCCTTTCAAAGAAGAACCAAGGAATTAATTTAATTATGGAAATAAGTGATTTAAACACGAATTTTGAGTACGAATTACACGAATTAAAACACCTGATTCCTGATACCTGATACCTGACCTATAACATGAATGCCATAGGCATGGCTCATTTTGTAACTTCCGATTTTAATCGGTAGACTGGTTGGATGAAAGAGCAATGAGCTTTGCGGTATGAGCTTTGAGCCATCAGTCACGAGATGAACGACCATTTAACCATTTAGCAATTTAGCAATTTAGCAATCCAACAACTTTGTTATGCAATTTTTACTTATAAAACAATGCTTTCCTCTCCGCCACGGCTGTATTAAGGTATTTATTTAAGAATAATTCCTGGTTGCCAACATTATTTTTTAGTTTGATAATTCTTTCTCTTTCCGGCCAGGTGCCCATCACGAGTTTTGCTTTTGACTGATCAATTTTATCAAGTTGTTCTATAGCCAGATCAATTTTGATGTGGATATTTGCCAGAATTTTTTTTAATTCTTCATCCCGTTTTTGAAGCAGGGAAAGATCATTTCTATATTCTATAAACTGATTGATAAGCCCGACAGCATCATTCAGATTTTGAGTGGCGATTTCATGCCATTCTACCTGTTGGCCCTGGCGTTCGATTTCGAGGTTCATCCTTACAACACTCAAATTTGTTTTCACATTCCGGTTATGAATACCGGCATTCAGAATTCTTCTTTCAGATGTTTCGAGTTTTGAAATACTATCCATTTGTAGCCAGGCTGAAAGTGAATCTTTATAATTGATGGATGCAGATGAATTTTTTATATTGCTTGCAACCTTATCCTGGCCTGTATTATAAGGATGCGCTAAAAACTGCCATAATGGATCAAAGGGAATATGTGTCGAAATAAAATGCTCCGGAGATACCATAAAATAGGTCAATCTTCCTCCTTCATCCCAGGTCGGATCAAAGAAATACCATTCCTTATTTAACTGCACTGTTACCCAGGAATGTGCGCCATCCACCACTTGGTTATTCATGCGTGTGATACCTTCAATTACAAAAGATTGAAATCCGGTTTTTTGGCAAATGTCATTAAAGATGGCAGCGAAATTTTCGCATACCCCTCGTCTCCGGACAAATGCGACATCTATCTTCGCATTTTTATCCGGACCTGCATTCAGAGCGAATGTCCCGGTTTTGTCGTAGCGGATATTATGCGTGACCCAGGAATAAATTCCATTGATTCTTTGCGTTTCTGTCGGATATTTTGATCGGAAAAAATCTGCCACTTCTTGTGTAGATTGAAATTTTTTACTTTCCCGATGAGGTAGATTTTTGTCCTGAAGAAAATCGGTTTCTTTTTCCTGCGCAAAGCTGTACTGGTAAATCCCACAACATAGTAATATGATGAAGAGTTTAAGCATGCTATAAAGTTATTAATTTTCTGCGGAAAAGAGCCTTTATAAAACACGAATTATAAAAGCTATCAGCTTTGAGCCAATGCCTTAAGAAGCTGCCTTGAACTAAAAACTCCGAACTCTGAACTCTGAACTCCGAACTCCGAACTCTGAACTCCGAACTCTGAACTCCGAACTCTGAACTCTGAACTCCGAACTCTGAACTCTGAACTCCGAACTCTGAACTCCGAACTCTGAACTCCGAACTCCGAACTCTGAACTCCGAACTCTGAACTCCGAACTCCAAACTATAAACTCCAAACTAAATAAAACTATCCCCCATAATCTCCTGCTCACTCACCTGCAAATCTGTAGCGATATTTGGTGCTGTAGGCCTTGTAGTAAAAAATATAAACAGAAGGGCAAGGACAATGAATAATATAAGAAACTGATTTGTCAGCAGAAAAAGGACGATCACAATTAAAGCGGCTCCCTCTAAAATTGCCCAACGTGTAATATTTGCTCCACGATAAGCAGCTAATTTTTGAGAAAGAGATAAGGTGGTTTGATTTATCTTTTTCAGTTTTCTTTTGTAAAGCATTTTGGCCAGGATAATCGCGATTACTTCGATCAGGGCGGATATTAAAATCAATTCCGGTCCATATTTACCTAAAACTGCAGGAAATAGATTTAATGAAACGAGTAGAGTGGCGATGAGTACAAATATAATCTGACCGGCAAAAAGTGCGAAATGTAATATAAGCAGTCCTTTTACTTGCGGTGGAGGTGTTGGTTCCATGTGTTCGGTTAATTGAATGTTTTGGAGGTGCAAGTTAATGGTTCATGCCGGATTAATGGTTAAATGGTTAAATTGCTAAATGGTTAAATGGTTTAATGGTTAAATTGCTAAATGGCACATGGCTCAAAGCTCAAAGCTCATTGCTTTGCCTTCCAATCTTGCTTCTCAATTTCATAAACAAAGTTCAACTTCGGCGCTTCCCCATAGTATTCTACGATCATTTCTCCCACTTTACGCGCAGGTAATTTTTCAATGGATTTTTGAGAACGGAAATTCGTCGCACCAATATGAAAGATCACCTTGTCAGCAAAAGTAAATGCGTGATCAAGCATAATTGTTTTTAAATTCCGGTTATTGTTTTTACCCCAATTTTCTCTCGAGAAGAAAGTGTATCCAATCTCAATGGATTTTGCTTCCGGGTTCCAACCATAAAACCGGGAACTTCCAATAGCAGACCCCGTTTCTTTATTGAAAATGATGTACGCTCCACCGGATTCCATGGCTCCTTTAAAAAAATTTTGAAATTCAGTTTTTTGGTACCTGTTTTTATTCGGATGTTGTTCCCAGATAAGCGGATCTGAAGCCACATTAAAAAGTTCATCGAAATCGGTTTCTTTTAATGGTCGGGCTAAAATAAAGTCATTTTCAAGAATTGGCTGGAGATTCATACTATTCATTTAAAAGTTGAAGATTTAAATCTAATATTAATTTTTTGTAAATAATTGAATAAAAAAATTATCGAATAGCCAATACGGTTATTTTTGCCAAAATTTTTTTATGGATTTTCTCTTAAACCCTGAGATTTGGGCCTCTTTAATTACTCTTACTGTTCTTGAAATCGTGTTGGGAATTGATAATATTATTTTCATTTCCATAATGGCTGCTAAATTGCCTTTGGAAAAGCAACGGAAAGCCCGCCAGGTAGGACTTGCCCTCGCAATGATCACCAGAATATTATTGCTTTTATCTCTTACCTGGATCATGACGCTTACAGCGCCTATTTTAAATATTGGCGGTTTTTTCAACATCAGTGATCCGGAATGGCTGGAGAAATTGAACCTTTCCGGCAGGGACCTTATTTTGATCATTGGGGGTTTGTTTTTGATTTACAAAAGCACAACAGAAATGCATGATAAGCTGGAAGGAGAGGAGCACGAACAAAAAACAAAAGGAGTTGTAACCTATTCAGGCGTGATCATCCAAATACTTTTACTGGATGTTGTTTTTTCATTGGACTCTGTAATTACTGCTGTGGGTATGGCAAAACATCTTGAAGTGATGATAGCCGCTGTGGTCATTTCAGTTATCGTAATGATGTTTTCTGCTAAAGCAATCAGTGATTTTGTAAACAAACATCCTACCGTAAAGATGCTTGCCCTGGCATTTTTATTAATCATTGGTCTTTCACTTTTTGCAGAAGGTTTTGAACAGCATATTCCGAAAGGATACATTTATTTTGCAATGGCTTTCTCTGTTTTTGTAGAAATGTTGAATCTTCGCGCTAAGGCAAAAACAAGCGACAGCGTGCATTTGCATAATGTTCCCGTGGAGGATGACATTGAAAAAATTGAAGAGCCATCCGAAGTACAGTTGTAATTTTTTTTGTCATGTACATTTTTCTATCCGCATAGAATTAAAAATTCTTCTTTCCTCCAATACATTTCTATCGGAAAGAAATCCTTTATTTTTT
>JBBSSE010000229.1:0-5298 GCA_038242375.1 Chitinophagales bacterium | reverse complement strand
TTGGTTTTTCCAGGAAAATATTTTATATAGAAAATGATTCAGTGCTCTTTAAGCGTCACCATCAATTTTTTTGATTTGGTGTGAAGTATTCTTTAAAGCAATTCTTTTCGTCTGTTAAGTAACTGTTAAACAACAGGCCATCTTTTAGATAAATATGCTGCTTCTATAATGATATTTTTATATTCTTATTTTTTAATAAAACTATCTAACAACTTCATTTACACCTTTTTGTTACAATGAATTTTATAATGTATAGGTGTCGTTTGAAAAATAACCTTACTGTGTGAGGAAGTCATTTTTATTAATCCAACAATTCTTTAACAAATCTATGGTTTTAAAATTCTAATAACCGATATCACGAAGCACCTATTAGTAAAAATCATTATTACAACGTTTGAAATAACAACTACAACGTTTGAAATAAATGAAATAGTTTGAAATCCATTTTAATTAAACTTTGGGGGAACGGCAAAAAAAATAGGAGGATATCTGAAAACCCATATACCACTATTTTCAAAAAAAATTTACACAAAACCCAGCGCTGGTCAAACTTAACAGAGTTCACAATCATTTACTCAACATTAATTAGCTTAAAAATTATGATCAAAATAATTATAGATTACCAATTAAAGATTACCAGGAGATACTTCAAGGTACTTATCAATAAATCGATAAGCTTCAAAGCGAACGCCTGAGGGAAAGTCATGTTCTGAATCCGGATAATGTCCTTCAAGAGAATCTTTTGCACCCAGAAATTGGTAAACTGTTGACACTTCCTTCATTCCTATTTTCACCCCTTCCACATTGAAGTTGCTATCATGCAAGGGAGCATTAGAAAAAAAAGGCCGCGGAGCAATAGCGGCAATTACCTCATCAAAATCGAAGGGTATTTTATGAACATCCAAAAGAAATTTTTCACGAAGGAGGGGCATATAAACAGTCTGAGCCCATGGAGCCAGGACATCCTTACCTTTTCCCAAACCATTTGCTCCCGGATTATAATAATCAAACAAAGTCCATCCACAACTGGCTACAACAACTTTTAAACGCTTGTCGAAAGCTGCTGTAAACATTGCATTATGGCCACCTAAAGAGTGACCGATTACTCCTATTTTTTCGGGATCCACATCAGATCTTGATCTCAAGAGATCCACACAACGCATATTATCAAAAACACTTTTCATTGTACCGGAAACATACCGGTCATTTTCGAAATTATAATTTTCCATATCTCCGAAGCCCGGATAATCCGGTGCAATAACCACGTATCCACGTAAAGCCATTTCCTTCGCATAAGCCCTGTTAGATAGATTGCTCTGTCCATCAACAATTTTTTTTCCCAAGTTGCCGGTTGGGTGCAAAGCAAGTATAGCAGGTCGTTTTACCTGTCTTTGTTTATAATCAGGTATATATAAATAAGCAGAAACGATCTCATTAGGAGCCACCGTAAATTTAATATTTTGCCTGGTATAGTTTTGTTCTTTTGTTTCTTCGATAAGTTGAATATCCATATCCGGCAAACCACCGAAGGAAGGTAACGGTCCCATGGCCTCCTGCATTCCTTTGAGAATTTGAAGCCTTTTTATTTCCCATTCCTTTAATGTCTTTACTTTTTTTCTTTTACCATTTAAGTCGATGTACCATAGCAAATGATTATGGTTGAAAGAATGTATTTTATTGAAGCCGGGAAAAGAAAAAACAGAATCCGGTATCATTTGCCCGATAGATAATATTGCCCCGGAAGCCAGAAAGTACCGCCTGTTAAACCTGCTTTCTTTCATGTGATTTCACTTTTTTTTGAAATAGTATCCTTTGTTTTTAGACCAGTAAAAGATTCCGCTTTCTATTTAATTAATGTAATATAAGACCCGCTTAGACCTATTTAATTAAAGTATACCTATACAAGGCAAAACTCCTTTCCTTTGGAAGTTGGAATGTAAGGAACTGGTCCGTAGCTATTTTATCGATAAAACTTTTTCCGGCACCGGCAATTAATTCAAAGGAATATTTTCCCGGAGGTACCTGGCTAAGTTTATAGGTCATTTTTTTACGGGAATTCATCTCTCTTAAGACCAATACATATCCTGAGGAATGATCCTTTAGTACTGATTGAAAACCTGTGCAGCTAATGCCTGAAGGCTCTTCTCCTATAGGAAATATCTGCCCGCTATGCCATTCCTGCCAATGATTTTTATACGTTTTAATTAGCCGGGAAGAATTATAAGCTTCTTCAGGAAGATTGCGAACTTCCATCCAGGCCAGAGGTTGGGCTGCCATTGTCAATGCAAACAAATAATCAAACGAATAATTTACCGGTGCGAACGGATCTCCTGAAGGATATTTATCCTGGTTTCGCCATTTATTTAAAAACTCAATTTGCAGACGTTGAGGTGGAATGTATTTAGAAAGCATCCAAAGATTTCTCAAGGTGGAATGAGGGTAATAGCTTCCAAAATCTGTGTACCGGTTTTCAAGAAATAAATTTCCATATTCATTAAAATAATGGTAGCCAAATCGCTTGCCCGCAGTAACATCCAGGTTAAATATGGCTTTACCGTCCGTATTCGCTACGACGCTGTCCAACATTTTTCTAAAATTAATTTCTGCTTTTTTATCTGCTATCACTACACCATCAATCTTCCAAATATGGATACCATAATCTTTATATTGTTTTATCATCACAGCAGCGTCTTTTTGCCAGTGTTTAAAACTACTGTCTATGGAAGGATTAAACCAGGTAGAAATCACAACACCGGACTTTTTAGCTTCCTTCATGATTTTTTGAAATCCATTCGGAAATTTTATTGGGTCCATGGTCCAATAATCAGCATTGCGCCATATATTTCCAAGGCTTCCACCGGCGAATGCAGAGGCACCACTTTTTCCGGTTTGCCAGCCATCATCCATTTGAAGATGGGTAATGCCGAGTTTAGCGCCCAATTTTATTTCATTTAAAATAAACGCCTCATTAATATTTTCATCCCTGCCTCTGTCTCCCCAGGTATTCAGCATAATCATATTATCCACTTCGGATAAGACGGGCTTGCTATTTTGCTGATAGGTTCTCAAAGCCATACGAGCCCCTTCTTCTCCTTCCATTGAAACCCCAGTTACAATACTATACCCCCGCACCCATTCTGTATCAGAAATATCTTCCGGCACCATTCCTATTCCAACAGTTTTGAAATCATTTAAAGAGATCGAAAAATCAAAACCCGGATAATTCAATTGCATATTGGAAACAGGTGCTTCCTTTAACCAAAAGATTCCTTCCCGGGAGGGAAGTTTTTCCATCAATAATATATTGCCCTTCAAAAGAATTTCACTGGTGTATGGCGTCCGCGCATATTCCTGAACCAGGGTATTATTTCTGTCTGTTGAATCGAAAAATTCTACTGATTTCACTTTCCAATTACGGTCCGGCACCGGCAACCTGCTAATTATGGCTCTATTAACCTCGTTGGATTTCCCGGATTTTTTTAATCCGGTAATCCCTTCCTGCCAATCGGAAGCATTTCCTTTCAAAAAAATATCGCAGACTATAGCAGGCGTTGAGGGATATAATTTGAATAATCGTTTCACCTGCAAATCTCCATAAGAAATCAATACTTCTGCTTCAAGATAAGCTGCATGTTGAGGAGATTCCTTTCTAACAAAGGCTTTGAATGAAGCACTAGAAGGATTAGCCGTTAATCCCGGCAAAGAAAAATCCGGATGTTTTCCCTCGAGTAAATAAATCTTCCCCGATTGTTTGTTCTCTAAAGACCAGGGTAATAAGTTTCCATTATTAAAGAGGTAAACTCTTTTGATCAGGGCATTTTCAAGAATAAGAGAGTCATTCTTAAGATAAGCTGAACAATCCTTAAACGTCAACCGGGGTTCACTATTCGCCTGGTAATTATCGGAGGCCGACATTTTAGTCAATTCAACATTCCCTGCGGTTAAGATATTCATGCAGAAAAAAGAAAAGATTGACAAAAAAATCAATTTTATAAAAGATGAATGCATAGTTTTTATTTTACGGTCCGGTTTAAAATGAAGGTATTCCCCCTTGAGGACAAGGGGCATTTTGAATAGAAAATCTCTATATTAATGCCTCAATTTCCAAATGAAAATTCTAATAGTTCCTTTTTACTTTATTAAAATTTAAGATCTCCCGAGTGTTTCCCATATAACATTAAAGACTTCAACCGGGGATATATTTTTATTCAAGGTTTGGGTGGTTATCAATACGGGGTGCTGGTTGGAGGTGGTTCCTATTCTTCCATGCGACCCTTTTACCAGCGTGGCATCGAGTGGTATGACATCCATCACATACCGGAAGCCGGCTTTTTTTCTTAAAAGTTTATAACCCGCACGAAGCTTTGAGGACATAAACATCTCAACAGGGTCATAACCTGGTTTTTTATGAATATCCACCACACGTGCATAATCCGGGGCCTTGACATCTTCCAGCCAAAAATAATAGGTGAACCAGCTATTCGCCTCTGCCATCACAACCAAATCACCGCTTCGCTCATGGTCAATATGATATGTCTTTTGAGCGTTTTTATCGAGTATTAATTCTATCCCTTTGACCGATTCCAAAAGGCTTTTAACTTTATCTGTTACAGAAGGATCATTAATATAAATATGTGCTACCTGGTGGTCAGCTACGGCAAAGGCTTTCGACGCACCTGCATCCAATAATTCCAACCCTCTTTCCACCCTTATCTCCAATAAATTATTTTCCCGGAACAGGCGGTTCAGGTGAACCGGATGATTTACAGGTGCAATACCATACTCCGATAAAATAATGATTTCTGCCCCGCTATTTTCAAAATGATTTACTAATTGAGCAATAACACCATCTATTTCATTTAGTTCTTTCGAAATCTTAGTAAGATCGGGACCAAACTTTTGCAGGCAATAATCGAGATGGGGAAGATATATTAAATTAAGGGTTGGGTTTTCCCATTTGTCCGTAAGAATAGATGCATCGGCTATCCATTGGGAAGATTTAATATCGGCGCCGGGTCCCCAGAAATGAAATAAGGGAAATTGTCCCAGTTCTTTTTGCAGCTTGTCACGCAGGCTGGCCGGATGCGCATAACAGTCGGGCATTTTCCGTCCATCCGCCAGGTAATTAGGCCTGGGCGTTACTGCAAAATCTGCCGTGGAATACATATTGTACCACCAAAACATTTTAGCACAGGTAAAATCAGGATCAATCTTTTTCGCTTTCTCCCAAATCTTTTCAGCCTGTACCAGCTTGTTGGATTGCTTCCAGAATTTTATCTCGCAGTCTGTTCTATCGTA
>JBBSSE010000228.1:0-5316 GCA_038242375.1 Chitinophagales bacterium | reverse complement strand
TAAGGCCAAAAATGCTGGAAAAATAGCCTCGAACTGGTTTTGATTTTTCACTCATGCGCGCAAAGGTAATTCATTCCTGATTTTAGAAGTGTAAAAATCAAATGATCGTGATCATGATTTAAGGAGCCATGAGCCTTGGGCCTTGGGCTATGAGCCTTGAGCTATGAGCTGTGAGTCTTGAGTTGTGAGCTCAAATTCAGAACCGCCAGTCCTGAAGGGGGCAATACACCAAAATAGGGTGAAGCTCTATTTTATTTCTGAACTAAAACCTTTGAGCATACATGCCTCATCCCCAACCCTTCTCCCGCGGGAGAAGGGGCTTTCGTTTTAAAATAGGAAGAACTTTTTTTATTGATTAAATGGTATAAGCAATGAGCTGTGAGCTGTCAGATTTGAGCTGTCAGCTATGAGCCAAAACCCGACTCTGAAATCCCAAGTCCGAACTCTGAACTCCGAACTCTGAACTCTGAACTCCAAACTCTGAACTTCGAACTCCAAACTCTGAACTCTGAACTCTGAACTTCGAACTCTGAACTCCGAACTCTAAACTCTGAACTCCGAACTCTGAACTCCGAACTCCGAACTCCGAACTCCGAACTACAACTCCACCTTCGTTTTATTTATGACAGACGTCACGCTGGAGATAACCCCGGCGATGTCAGAAAGATCTGCAGGAACGATCATGGTATTATTTGTTTTGGCTAATTTACCAAATTCCGTTAAATATTGTTCCGCAATACGCAGATTTACAGCATTCATACCACCTTCCTCATTAATTGAAAGTGCGATCTCACGGATTCCTTTTGCTGTAGCTACTGCAACCATCTCAATTTCCGAAGCGCGTCCACTGGCTTCATTAATCCGGCGCATTTTCTCTCCTTCAGATAAGGCAATAGTTTGTTGTTTTTCACCTTCCGCCCTGTTTATTTTAGCTTGTTTATCTCCTTCGGATTCAGCAATGAGCGCACGCTTTTCCCGCTCAGCCCGCATTTGTTTTTCCATCGCGTCCCGGATGCTTTGTGGCGGGGAAATATTTTTTACTTCATACCGGGAAACTTTAATTCCCCATGGGCCGCTGGCTTTATCTACTGCTTCCACGATAGTACCATTGACCGTTTCACGCTCTTCAAATGTTTTATCTAATTCCATTTTTCCGATTACACTCCGCATGGTTGTCTGGGATATTTGAATCACGGCAAAACGGTAATTATCGATTCCGTATGATGCCTTTTGCGGATCGATCACCTGCAGGTAAAGAATTCCATCCACTTCTACTGCGATATTATCTTTCGTAATACAGATCTGTGAAGCAACATCAATAGCCTGTTCTTTCAGATTTTGCTTATAGGCAACTTTATCAATAAAAGGAATAAGAATGTGAAATCCTGCATCCAGTGAACGGCTGTATTTTCCCAGGCGTTCAATGATATATACAGTCCTTTGCGGAACTACTTTAAACGTGGAAAGAAACGCAATTAATAAAAAAAGTATTAAGACAATTAAAATTACAGAGGTGGTCGTTATCATATAGTTCTGGTTGATTTTACAATTAATAATATGCTGTCATTTCCAATAATTTCCACGCTCTCGCCTGAAGAAATTACATCCGCTGAAGCTGCCTGCCAGCTTGTGCCTTTGAAATCGATCTTCCCGTTAAACCCGGGAGTGATCGGGGTTTCTGCAATGCCGAATTTCCCCAGGAATTCATCTTCCAAAACCTGCCTGGACGTATGATCGCCATACAATCTTTTACGCAGCCAATTACGGAGTATAAAAATCGTGAGCACAGACGTGATGACAAAGATCAGGAGTTGCCCGGTCAAGGGAATAATGACAAAAACAGAAAGTATAGCGACTGTCCAGGCACCAACCGCAAAAAAGAAAAGAATTAATCCCGGAACTACAAACTCAAGAATAAATAGGATAAATCCGATTATAAACCAGATGACCGCAGTATGTAAGAGAATGTCCATCAATAAAAGTTTGTTGTTTTGGGAGTCAAATATAACTGAATAAAAGAGAAGTTACTACAGGTCGCCCAATAAATAATTAATATTGGTTGCAGTTAATATAACGCGTTTTAAAAACTTGTTGTCCAACATGCGGAAAACATATCCTGCGCCATTTTCAAGATATTGCAAATTGAAATCCTGCAGTATCAACGCACTGCCTTCCGGCAATCCTATAACGAAAGAATCCGGGTTCATTTTTAAAAATTCTTCAAGCCGCATATCTCTTGTTTCCCCATTAAATCCCACCGTATTCTGATTGAAATAATGTGGATTAATTAAAAAAGGAAATACTCCCAAAGCTGCAAAACTTTCCGGTTCTATGATGGGCATATCATTCGTAGTAGAAATAGAAACTCCCAGAATATTAGAGCCTGCGCTCCAACCGATATACGGAGTACCTGACTTTATTTTCCTGCGCATAATATCCATTAGATTCAGGTCATATAAATCGTGTAATAATTTAAAGGTATTGCCCCCGCCAACCATGATACAATCACATTCTTCCAATACCTGCTTTGCATTTTCGGGAAGTACTACGCGAATCTCATGCGGCAATGTTTCCAAAGCTATCTGCACTTTCGAAACATAATCAGCATAATTATCCACAGACGCAAAAGGAATAAAGGCGATGATTTTTTTTTCATTACCCAGAAAATCTTTTATGAGAGGTAAGGCTGTTTCGAGATAGGCGGAATTACCGGCTCTTGAACTGCTGAAAGCAAGGATATTGTTTAAAGGCATTTTTTAATTTTTAAATTTAGAGGATTTGATCTCACCACACTAATGCTCATAACACCCTAAATCCGGTGTAGCATCCCGCAATTTCCCATCCAGGTCAAATAAAAAATTGGTCGCTACACCAATATTCAGTGCGGGAGAAAGCGGATTATTATTAAACCTGAAATCATATATATTCTTAGAGGTGTTTACACTATCAAAACCAGGAGGAATATTTTTTATGGATGATATAAATGTCGCATTTGCAACATCATCTTTGGATTTATACAACACATAATTGAATTGTACATTAAATAAACCGGTTCCTTTTTTCTGCACCGAAAGTTCATTTTCAACAATGCCATTATCTCCCCAAAAAATAGAATTTGTAAAAATCGCTTTTAAAGGTGCAGTATAAACCATTCCGTTATCCATAATAAAATCACTTACCTGGAGAACAGGATTTTTATGATTTATATAAAGATTGCCATAAGTGGCCACTGTGCAAAATATAAAACGATAATCACCGCCGTAACTCAATACCACATTGGCCCCACAATTACTGACCAAACAATCATCGGCATAAATTTCTGTGTTGATTCCGAATATTCCCACGTCATAAATATTGTCCACAATACATTTGGAAAGGGTAAGTTTCGGGTTTGAAGTGATTGATCTGTCCTGCGCTACAATTCCCTGGTATGCATTTTTGATGATAGCATATTCCAATAAATTATTTTCACTGGTACTTCTAAAATAAATGCCCGGCCAGCTTGCCGGCAAATCTTTATAAACCTCATCCATTCTATCACCGGAAAAAATGATCCGGGAATCTTTTGTTCCTATGGCTTTAAGCGTTCCATCCACGAGGAAAGGCGCATCAGCATGTAAATAAATTTTCGTGCCTGCTTCGATATTCAGTACAGCATTTGTATCTATCTGCACACTTCCTAAGATCACATAGGGCAGATCGTTCGTCCAGGTGCGGGTGCCTTTTATAATTTCTTTCTTTAAAAAAATGGCATTTTGGCCATAGGCTTGCAACTGTACAAAACGTTTATTGCCATTGAAGATTATTTCAATACTATCCTTTAAAATAAACGGCGTATTCGCGGCATTGGGATTTACATTGACCTGCACAAAAACATACATACTGTCATCTGCATTGATTTCAATGTTTTGAACTTTATTGGATGAAAGCCCATCAATATTTAATTGAAACGGCGAAGAAGAACCACCTGCGAGTTGGATGGTTGATAATAATAATTTCCGGTTGTTATCATTGAAAATTTTAAACGATTTTGTCACAGAACCAACCGTTGTAAAAACCGTATCAAACGAGAGTGTATCGGTACTTGTAAAAAGTTGCGCGTCCGGACTTGTAATGAATGAATCTTTTTTGCAGGAAACAAACAGTAACCCTCCGATCAGAATAAGAAAAGCAGGCAACAAAAATTGATCTTTCCGGATTCGGGTTTTCATCACACTAAGATACTTTCAATTTGTTCAAAACCTACATCTGCCGGAAGTCCACACCATAAAATATTATAAATGGTTTCCGCTATGGCCATTTCTGCCTGTATTTTTTGATTGATGATAAACATACACTTGCTGGCATTGTACCCTTCAGCGATCATGTTCATTTCAAGCTGAGCAGTTTGTACAGAATATCCTTTTCCGATCATATTTCCAAATGCCCTGTTCCGGCTAAACGGAGAGTAACAGGTTACCAGCAGATCACCAAGGTAAACCGAAGCTGCGTAATTTGTAACTGTATGTGGATTTTTATTAAATTCAGAAGAATGTTCCAGTGTGCCCACCTCAACTTTTTTGACACCTGCCCTTCTTAAAAAACCCGCCATTTCATCCGCGCTGTTGGCAATCAGAACACTCAGGAAATTATCTCCATACTCAAGTCCATGCGCAATTCCGGCGGCAATCGCGTAAATATTTTTCAACACCGCGGCGTACTGCACTCCCAAAATATCTGTATTATGGATGGTATTTAAATAAGGAGTTTTAAAATGTTCTGCAATGTTAAGTGTTGTTTCCTCATCAAGACCGGAAAAGGTGAGGTAAGACAATTTTTCAGAGGCTACTTCTTCAGCATGACATGGGCCTAATACCGTAAAATAATCGGAAATTTGTACATCAAAATTTTCCTTTAAATATTCATTGAGTAACAAATTATGCTCCGGCAAAATTCCTTTCACAGCAGAAACAATCTTCTTCCCTTTAAAAACATTTTTAGGTAGATTCTTTAAAGAATCCGCAGTATAGGCCGAAGGGATGACAATAACAATACAATCGCTTTGCTCAATAACCGTTTCTACATCAGTAGAAAAATTAATGAGACTTGTATCAAAAAACGCGCTCCTTAAATATTGTGGATTATGCCGCCTGCTTTTAAAACTGGTAATATTGGAATCACTTCTTAGCCACCAATTGATGTGGATCTTATTATCTGTTAATAATTTTGCCAGGGCTGTACCCCAACTGCCACTTCCTAAAATTCCAAATTTCATACGTTTCATTTATATTAAACAGCCAGATTAAAACACCAATTTTAAGAAATAATTCTACGAAT
>JBBSSE010000227.1:0-5335 GCA_038242375.1 Chitinophagales bacterium | reverse complement strand
TAATTTTGCTGCTGAATATTCTCCTTTCAGTTCCTTGAGATTTAGAGCCAGAATGGGATTGAATAAATCTACTCAGCAGGCTGACCGCTTTTTATCTCCCGAACATACGTCTTTTGACGGGAGGGATCCATTACTAAAAGGATCATTGTATTATGGAAATATGGAAAAAACTCAGGTGGAAGGAGAATTTACGACTATCTACGGAGTTGTACTGAAACAAAAACATCGGATTAACGCTGTTGGTGGAGCAAGATTGTATTCCCTGGAATCTGCGAAAAATGGATATACCGCGCAAGGTTTTCCCGTAGGGAATTATGTTACGCCTTCTTTTGCAAAGGGTTTCCCAGAAAATGGCCGGCCTGAATACAGCGAAAGCATTTCAAGATCAACAAGTGTTTATGCAAACGGCGGATATTCTTATGATGACAGATTTTTGGTGGATGTAACCTATCGGTTAAGCGGTGCATCTGTTTTTGGATCAAACAAACAATTTGCAAATACATGGGCTACAGGTTTAGCATGGAATCTCCATAAAGAATCCTTCATAAAAAATATGGCACCGTGGATAGATATTCTAAAATTAAGAGGCTCAGTCGGTAATCCGGGGAATCAAAACTTTAGTGCCTTTCAAACTTTCTCTACCTATGGCTTTTCAAATAGGTCTAATTATTTTGAACAGGGAGTTTATCTGAATGGTTTGGGAAATCCTGATTTAAAATGGCAAACAACATTAGATAAAAATATCGGTATTGATGCATCATTACTGAATAGAAAATTATCATTTAGTGTTGATTACTTTAATAAAGTAACAGATCCGTTATTAATTAATGTGGGTGTTCCGGCCTCTTTGGGTATTAGTACGGTATTAACAAATTTAGGAAAACAAGAATCCAAAGGGATTAACGGAACCATTACTTATTCCCCTATCTATCGTCCGGCTCAAAGAACGATCTGGTCATTAAGATATAATTTCAGAACAGAGATCTCCAAAATTGATAATATAGGAAATGCCCTGGATAAGTTTAATGAAAGTGGCCGTAACACCAGTATGAACAGATATTATGATGGTGCGAATCCGAATGCCGTATGGGCCGTAGTATCTGCTGGCGTTGACCCCGCGTCCGGTCAGGAAATTTATATAAAAAAGAATGGAATTTACACAGTTGATTTCAGCTTTGAAGACGAAGTTCAGGTAGGTATAGCCCGCCCTAAACTGGAAGGGATCTTTGGAACTTCAGTCACTATAAAAGGATTTAGTGCAAATGTGGACTTCCGTTACAGATATGGCGGTCAGGCATTTAATTACGCTTTATATAACAAGGTTGAAAATATTTCTGCAACGTCTTTAAGATTTAATCAAGACAAGAGAGCCTTATATGACAGATGGCAAAGACCCGGTGATATTTCTGAATTTATAGGTATCTCACTTACAAGAACCACCCCAATGTCATCAAGGTTTGTAGAAGATGATAATTCCATTGAGCTTGAATCCGTAAGAGTTGGGTATGAATTTAATTCCAGACGAATGAATAATACGCCTTTCAAAAGCTTACGCCTGAATGCGTACATGAACAATATCTTCAGAATTGCTACAATCAAAACCGAAAGAGGGATAGATTATCCTTTTGCCCGGTCAGTTTCTTTATCCCTTTCCGCTTCATTTTAATACTTAAATTCATGAAAAGTTTTAGAAATATTTTACTCCTTTCAATCATTCCATTTTGCATGAGCAGTTGCTCAAAATGGTTGGATGTAATACCTGCCGACAGAATTGTTGAGGAGCAGGTTTTTAATAACCAGACAGGATTCTATTCAGCCCTGAACGGAGTTTATCTTGATTTGTTGAACTCTAATTTGTATGGAGCTTCTCTGGGCCCTGAATACATTGAAATCCTGGCCCAACAATATAATATCCGTCCCGCCAATGTAGATTATACAACAGCGGTTAATCATCAATATACGAATGATTACTCAAAAAGAAGATTACAGAGTATTTGGAATGCTTCTTACAAATCTATTTTGAATTGTAATATCATCCTGGAAAATATAAACAAGCAATCCGGAATTTTGTCACAACATTCTCTGGCTATTGTTAAAGGTGAAAGTCTTGCTTTGAGAGCGTTTCTTCACTTTGATATGTTTCGGCTTTTTGGTCCGGTTTATAAAACCAACTCAGGCAATCTTAGCATCCCATATATGGAAAAGCCTGTGGTTTCTTCAAGTCCCTTGTTACCAGGATCTCAATTGGTAGAAAAAGTATTGAATGATCTTACACAGGCTGAACTGTTATTGTTATCGGCGGATCCCATCATTCAGGATGGACCTCTTAATTCAGTTGTGGAAGGGCTGAATAATGAAGGCCGGTATAGAAGTTTACGATTTAATTACTACGCGGTATTAGCTCTGAAAGCCAGAGTTTATATGTATACCGGAGATAAAGTTAACGCATTGAAGTATGCAAAAATGGTGATTGATGCTCCGGGTATGGGAACTTATTTTCCGTTTATTACGCACACGCAAGTTTTAGGAAATTCCAAAAATCCGGACCTTACTTTTTCTACGGAAGTATTATTTGGATTATTGAATACAAGCCGCAATAATGTGTTCACGACCTACTTCAATCCGGATGCAACTGTAAATAATTTATTGATTCCCCGCCCCGGTACCATATCTGCTTTATTTGCAGGGGAAGAAAGTGATTACAGGAATTTCCCTATCTGGAAAAATTCTCCGCTGGAACCCAATGCAGTTTATAATACGAAGTACAAAGCAGGTGAAGACTTAACATTATTCCGTAATAACCTGATGCCGTTAATACGTTTAGGTGAAATGTATTTAATAGCAGCAGAATCCGAGACGAACACACCGGAAGCCTATAATTATTTGAATGTGTTGAGAAATAAAAGGGGATTGACAGCAGTATCTGACGGACTTTTAACCCGTATTTCAAATGAGTATAAAAAGGAGTTTTTTGGGGAAGGTCAATTATTCTTTTACTACAAAAGGAATTTTACAACTCCCCTGAAATCAGGTATTACAGGAAACAATATTACCATGACCATAGCAAGGTATGTTCCCTTGCTTCCGGACAGTGAAATACAATACAGACCATAATTTAAATTATTTATTACAATGACTAATTATATTAAGACATCATTCGCATTTTTATTAATTATCTTTTTTGCTTCTTCCTGCAAAAAAGAAAGAGTAAGATATACAGGTGAGCCGGGTAGGGAATCCGGAGTTTATTTTTATTCTGTAGCTACTTTTACTCCTGATAGAACCCCATTGAGCTATACTGATTCAATTAATTACAGTTTTCTGAATGTGCGGCCTGAATTAAAGGAAGTTACTATAACAGTACCAGTAAAATTAATTGGAAACGTTTCAGATAAGGACCGATATTTTAAAGTAAAAGCGGCAGGAGGTACAGCTATTGAAGGAGTAGATTTTGAAAAACTAAAAGATCGATATGTGGTTTCTGCAAAGAGTGCTTCGGTAATTCTGCCTATTGTTCTTTATAGGTCTGCTAAATTAACGACTTCTTCTTACTATTTGGATTTGCAATTAGAGGAGACAGATGATTTTAAATTGATTCTTCCATTTTTAATCAATGTGGGTAATAACCAGAGGATGGATGCAACTAAATTTAGAATCAGGTTTTCTGAAATTATTGTTATGCCTTCTTATTGGTCGATTTTTGGCGGGGATTATTTTGGGGACTGGTCAATAAAAAAATTCCAGATATTAAATAGTTTAATGGGCTGGACCACATCAGACTGGAATTATGCAGGACGAAATGGTTATCCGGTGCAACTCGGGAGGTTTACTTATGCCGCAAATCTTTTTAAAGATTATTTACAAAAGGCAGCAGATACTAACCAAATTGTTTATTACGAAGATGGCGTAACACCAATGCAATTAGCTCCGGCTTTTGCAGTGATTTATTAATTAAAATATAGATACAATATAAAATATTATTTATGAAAAAAATTAAAAATGTCATTTGGATATTAATTCCAATATTATTTTTGATGTCTTGTGCAAAAGATCTGGGGAATTACTCTTATACTGAAAATAACGATATTACTATTGAGAATATCCCGGATGAGATTAATGTTTTGGCAAGTGTTGATACACTGAAACTTCAACCGAAAATAGTTTCAAAGCAAGATGGTCTTATTACGAAGGATAATCCTAATTATTCATTTGTGTATGCTTCAAAAGGATCCAGAGTTGATAAAACAATGAACTATACAGCTTTGGATTCAACTTATCCAATGAACTTATCATATTTTGTTGATCTGGCGCCTGATGATTATCCATTGAATTTTGTAGTAACGGATAAAAGAACGGGGATCCAAACCACCAAATCATTCAAATTAAAAGTTGGTTCGGCAGTGTCCCAGGGATGGATGGTATTGAGTAATGAGGGGCAGGGGAGAAGACTTAGAATGGACATGATTAGTGTTATTTCGAGCGACAGAATCATTCAGGCTTTTGATGTTTTAGCTGTATTGGGTATGCCTGTATTACATAACGCAACGAAAATTGTGAATGTGAGAAGAAATCCAATAAATTCTCAATTGGGAGTTCTTACAGCAAATGATGGAGGTTGGAAAATGGATGAGGCTGATTTGAGATCTTACTCGGGATATGACTTTATTAATAACTTTGGAGATAAATCGAGTAATCCAAAGCCTATGGTTATACAAGGAACCAATTTGTACCATTTGACGGTTGATCAAAATAGTAATGCCTATGCTCTTAATTATGGACGTGCAGGAGGTATTTTTGAATTTCCTATAAATACATCAATCAACAGGGTACCTCCGCAATTTAAAGTATCCAAACATTTTGCAGTTGACCTTCGAGTTTCCGGAGCCAGTAATTCTGCACTATTTTATGATATAGATAATAAGCGATTTGTTGAGTGGTCCAGCGGAAGAAGTACCATTTCATTACCACTTGAAAATCCTGACCAACCCTTGTTTGATTATCATACAGGTAAGGATATCGTATATATGGAATCATCACTTTATGGGAATAGTACTGCATTTTCTATACTTAAAAAGGATGGTAAATTCTCTCTATGTGGAATTAATTTTATTCCTGCCTCTCCGGTCGGCAGATTTGAACAGAGTTATTATGCAGATTTAAATATTCCGGAAATTGAAAAAGCAACCAGCTTCGCCTTTCATTCGAGTCTTCCTTATATGTTTTATGCAGTAGACTCAAAAGTCTATCAGTATGACCTCGTAACAAGATCTGCGAAGGTGATGCTAACTCTGGAAAATGAAAAAGTAACCATGTTGAAATTCAATATTTTCAGATT